>JANYEY010000113.1 GCA_025359685.1 Sphingomonadaceae bacterium
GGCAGCAGCTTCGCGGTGGGCCACCAGCAAACGGTAAGCGGTGGCGTTGTCGAAGGCGCGAACGCCGCGCTTGGTGCCGGTGGTCGGCTTGACCTCACCAGTGCGCAAGCGGTGCAGCAGCTCCATTTCGAGATGGTCGTACCCTTCGCACAGCGCCTGCTGCCACTGCCGGTTGAATTCGGGATTCTTGCGCCGCACTTCGTATGCTGTCCAGGTCGATACCCTTGCCTTGCGAGCCGCTGCGGTGACATTGGAGGTTGCGGCCAGTTCGGCGAGAAACGGCTTCGACCACTGGGAAAAGGGCAGTTGCTTACGCACCGGGTCGGTCGAACGCGCGCCGGGTTTGCGGGATTCCGCCATAAAGGGTGATCCGGATCGTTGGTGGGAGATCGCTGCTGGCCGCCGGAGCGACTCGGTCTTTCGCGATGTTCCACTTATGTACTCAAACAGCGTGACGATGTCAAGAGCAAAGAACCGATATGGTTCGTAAACTGGTTGGGATTGCCTTAGGCGATCGTCCTTCGTGGCCTCAATCCATGACCGAGCCATTCCCTGACGGCACCGTCCACCAGTCCCCTGGCGACTTGCGCGCGGCGATCGAGGCGGACCCCGAATTGCTGGTGCTGTGGCAAGGGCTGACCCCCTTGGGCCGCAATGAATTCGTCTGCTGGGTGCTCGATGCGAAACAGGCCGCGACCCGCGCGCGCCGGATCCTGCGAACCGGCGACGAACTGCGCGAGGGCAAGCGGCGGCCGTGCTGCTGGGCAGGTTGCATTCACCGCACCGACAAGGCGCCCAGCAAGTGGCAGCAGGCGGCGCTGATTGACGCAAAGAAGCGTTAGGCGAGCCTCGGCGCTTGCGCCCCGCGCCTCGCTCGGACAAAGCGGCGGCAACTGACATCCCGAGGATTCCAATGCTTCGCCCGCTCTACAACTGGACCATGGCCAAGGCCGCGCACCCGCATGCCGAATGGTACCTGGCTGCCCTGTCTTTCATGGATGGCGGGCTGTTCCCGTTCCCGCCGCATCCCTTGCTCGGCCTGATGTGCCTGGCCGAGCCCAAGAAGGCGGTGCGCTTTGCGCTGATCACCACGATCGCCTCGGTGCTCGGCGGGCTGCTTGGCTATACCATCGGCCACTTCCTCTACGATACGCTGGGCGGCCAGCTGCTCGGGGCGCTGGGTCTGACCGAATCGTTCCCCAAGGCGGCCTGCTACCTGCGCGCCTATGGCTGGCAGATCATCGTGTTCAAGGCGGCGACCCCGATCCCGTTCCTGCTGATCTCGCTCACCGCCGGGTTCATCAACTTCCCGCTGGGCCTGTTCATCGCCGCCAGCCTTGCCAGCCGCGCGGTGATCTTCGTCACCATCGGCATTCTCTTCCGGATCTTCGGCGCGCCGATCAAGGCGTTCATCGACAAGTACCTGGTCTGGCTCACGCTCGCGCTGGTCGCGCTGGTGGTCGGCGGCTACGTCGCCTTCGCGATGCTCAGCGGTGAGGGGCACAAGACCAGCGACAAGTGCGATGCCGCCACAGTTGTAGTCGCGGCGCGATGATCAAGCTTTACCACTGCGCCGATGCGCGCTCGTTCCGGGTGCTGTGGGCACTGGAGGAACTGGGCTTGCCTTACGAGCTTGTGGTGATGCCGTTCCCGCCGCGTTTCCGGGTGGAAGGGTACAAGGACCTCAATCCGCTCGGCACGGTCCCAGCCTGCTTCATCGATGGCGCGCTGATGACCGAAAGCGCGGCAATCCCGCATGTGCTGGCGACCAAGTTCGGTCCCAGCGACCTTGCTGTGGCTCCCGATGAGCCGGACTACCCGGCCTACATGAACTTCCTGTTCATGGGCGAGGCGACGCTGACGTTCCCGCAGACGATCCACTTGCGCTACACCCGGCTCGAACCGCCCGAACGCCGCGTGGCCCAGGCGGCCGAGGACTACGCGCTGTGGTTCGGGGCGCGGCTGCGCGCGGCTGAAACGATGCTCCAAGGTGAATTCGCCTGTGCCGGGCGCTTCACCATGGCTGACATTTCATTGGGCTATGCGGTGATGCTGGCCGAGGCGATCGGGCTGGAGGAGCAGGTCACCCCGGGCATGGCGGGCTACCTCGAGCGGCTCAGCCAGCGCGAGGGGTTCCAGCGCGCCAAGGCAGCGCAAGGTTCGGGCGCAATCGCTAGCTAGCGCAGCTCCGACCAAGCCTCGGTTACCGCGTCGACGAGCGGCTGGTGCAGGTCCGATCCCGCCAGGAACCGATCGAGCCGCGCATGATAAAGTGGCAGTCCGGCAGTCGGTTCGAGCTCGAACGCTTCGGCAAGGTGCTGGGTCGCAGCCTCGGTCCGGCCCTGATGACCATCGACCGCTGCCAGCATCAACTTGGCGATGAAGTTGGCCGGGAACAGCGCCAGGCTCTCATTGAAGCACGCGCTGCCCGCGTCGAAGCGGCCGCGGCGGGTGTGGCAGATCCCGCGCCAGACGTGGGTTATGTAGTGGAGGTGCGATTCCGGTTCGACCGTCAGGAAGTTGTCGAGGTGGAGCAGCGCATCGCTTTCCATACTCAGCAGCAGCGCGTTGACCCCGGCGGCATAGTGCGCGAGGCCATGGCCGCGGCGCAGGCGGATCGCCTTGAGCGCCCGGGGCAGGCCATCAGCGGGGCGACCGATATAGGCACTTGCACAGGAAATTGCGGATAGCACCGCGGCATTGTCTGGATCGAGCACGAACGCGCGTTCGATGTGATTGCGAATGTCACGCTCCTGCGCGGGATCGTGCAGCGATACCGACAGGTACGCGCCCGAGACCGTCAGGGCGAGATAGGCCCGCGCCAGGCCATAGTCCGAGGCGATGTCAACCGCGCGTTGCGCCTCGGCGATCGACCGGGTCAGCGGCTCGAGCCCGTACTCGCGGATTGCCGCAAGCGACCGCACGGTACATTCCCACGCGGTCAGGTTGGACGGCTTGCGCAGGACGCGGTCCATTTCGAGCTTGAAGATCGTCGCGCCAAGCCATGCGGCCAGTTCGGAAACCAGTTCGGTTTCCAACGCGGCGAGTTCGCCGACCGGTCGTTCGAACTTCTGGGTCCAGACGATCGCCTCGCTCGCCGCTTCGATCAGGTGAGCGCTGAGCAACAGGCGTCCGCCGACCCGGCGAAGGTTTCCGCCCAGGAAATACCGCACGCCCATCGCCAGACCAGTCGCCGCGAGGTCGGTTGGCGGCGACGCGCGCAGCCGCGCGGTGGCGGAACCGGCCAGAACGCGCACATTCACGCCTTCGGACAGCGCGTCGATGATGTCGTCAACCAGGCCCAGGGCAAAACTGTCGTCTCCGCCTTCCCCCGAACGATCGTCGAACGGCAGCAGGGCTAGGCTGGGTACATCGCCTCGCGCCGCGCCCATCTCCGCCTCGGGCGAGGACAGCCGGTAGCCGACCTTGGTGATGGTCTCGATCTCGAACGAACCCGACCGAACGGCGACCTTGCGCAGGCGCTGAATCACCCGTTGCAAGGCGTCTTCGCCAACCACCGTGCCGCGCCAGCACGCAGTGGACAGGTCCGCGCGCGAGACCACCGCCCCGCGCGCCCGGCCCAGCGCGACCAGCACTTCCATAACCCGGGGTTCGAGCGATTCGCTTGCGCCATCGGCATAGACCACCTGGCGCAGCCGCGGCTCCACCTGCGTGCCGCCAAATGCGAAAGGCTCTGACCTGGCCAAGTCGACCGGCGCATCGAAGGCCGGGGCAGGATCAGCCCCGGTTAGTTCTGCACTCGCGACCGCCTTATCGTTCATCGCGTCACGACTTACCTACAAGTCGCGGTAGCGCAAAGATATTGTCGCTCCGTTTGAACGAATCTTCGCCAGTCGCCTAACAAATCATCGGCAAATCATCGGCCTCACGCCCTGTTGTCGCGCTGAGTTTGGGGGCATCTGAACGCCATGCAGTTGCACGGTTCGCTTTGCGCTGCAGTTCCTGACCGTCTGCGACCCGGCGGTCAGGTCCTATTTCACTGGACCCCGCCACCCCGCTTCTTTTGGCGGGTTCGGCGGGGTTCATTTTATCTGGCGCGGATGCCCCGATCCGCGCCGGCTATGGCTTGACCCGGACAGTGTAATTAAGCCCCAACCGGCCGCCGTCGGGGTAGATCGTCTGCCCGGTGATGTAGCTGCTCTCGCTGCACGCCAGGAACACCGCCACTGCCGCGATCTCCTCAACCTCGCCGCAGCGCCCCAGCGGCGTGCGGCTCAGGATCCGGTCTTCCGCCGCTTTGTCGTTCATGATCCCCTTCAGCATGTCCGTCATGATCGAGCCTGGGCCGATTGCGTTGACACGGATGCCTTTGGGAGCAAGCGCCAACGCAGTGACATTGGTCAGCTGCTTCATCGCGCCTTTGGAAATCGCGTAGGGAATTTGGTTGGGGATCGCGAGCACGGCGTTGACCGAGCTCATGTTGACCACTGTGCTGCCCTCACCCATCAGCCGCGCAGCGCTTTGGGTGGCCCACAGCGCCGACTTGAGGTTGATCGCGAAGACCCGGTCAAAGTCGTCTTCGGCAAGGTCATCGAGCTCGGCGGCGTGCGTTACCCCGGCATTGTTGACCAGCACATCGAGCCCGCCCCACTTGGCAGAAACGTGCGCAAAAATGCGTTCTACTTCGGCTTTGCGCGAAACATCGGCGATCAGACCTTCCTGACCGAGCTCGCCTGCAGTCGCGGCCAGCCGCTCGGCGTCCACATCGACCAGCAGCACTTCCGCACCTTCAGCCACGAAAGCCTCAGCAATCCCGCGCCCGATCCCTTGCGCTGCGCCGGTGACCACCGCGCGCTTGCCCCGCAGGCGCTCAGTCATGGCGGCGTTTGTGCGCTTGGCTGTCTGCTGCGGCAATCGCCCGCTCGGCCACGCCGCGCATTATTGCATAGCCCGCCGCATTAGGGTGCACGCCGTCGGGGCCGAATTCGGCTGGCAGCTCGCCCGCGGGCCCAGCCAAGGCAGTGTGATAATCAGCAAAGACCAGATGCTGCTCGGCCGCGTAGTCTTTCAGCCAGAGGTTGAGGCTGGCGATCCACGGGGCGGGCTTGACCGCTGGTTGCCATCCGAAGCTTGCCGAAGGCGGGATCGACCCCAGGATCACCGCGATGTGGTTGGCGCGAGCAATATCGACCATCGCCCGCACCGCATTCTGATAAGCCTCGGGACTGGTCGGGCCGGTGTTCCCGGCGATGTCATTGGTCCCGGCCATGATGTGGACCACCGCCGGATGCAGCGCGACTACGTCCTGCCAGAACCGAACGAGCACTTGCGGGCTGGTCTGCCCGGAAATCCCGCGACCCAAATTGCCGTGCGCGAAGAAATCCGGGTCGGAGTGGCCCCAGTTTTCAGTGATCGAATCGCCGATGAACACCACGTGCGGCGGATGCGCGGGATCGAGTGCAGCGTTTTCCGCGCGGTAGCGGCATTGCCACGCCCAGTCGGTTTTGAGGATGTGATCATCGAGCGCGAACTGCCCCGCCGCCGGAGCCGGGCAGGGCGCATCGCTCATGCCGGGCGGCTGGCTCACCGGGTCAGCAGCAAGAATCGGACTGGCCAGCTGAGCCAGCGCAAGTGCGGCCAGTGCCCACCTAGCCAATGATCCCGACCTTGGTCCCGGCGCGCTTGAATATGCCGATGATCGTCTGGACCTGTTCGGCCGAATGCTCGGCGCAGAGCGAACAGCGCAGCAGGGTCATGTTTGCAGGCGTTGCGGGCGGGCGGGCGAGATTGACGTAAAGGCCCTCTTTCAGAAGCGCCTCCCACATCGCGGCGCCCTTTTCGAGGTCAGGCATGATCACCGCGATGATCGCCGATTGCGGCGTTTCGGTGCCAAGCTGGAAGCCCGCATCGCGCAGGCCCTGGTGGAGCACCTTGGAATTCTCCCACAAGTGCGCGCGCTTGTTCGAACCGTGCATCAGTTTGCGGATCGAGGTCGCGGCAGTTGCCACCACGGAGGGCGGCAGGCTCGCGGTGAACACGTAAGGCCGGCACACCAGCCGCATGATCTCGAACTTGGGATGGTTCGAAACGCAGAAGCCGCCGACCGTGCCGACCGACTTCGAAAACGTACCGATCACGAAATCGACATCATCAAGGCAGCCCTGATCCTCGGCCACACCGCGCCCGTTGGCACCGATGAACCCCATCGAATGCGCTTCATCGACCAGCACCATCGCGCCGTTTTCGCGCGCGACGCGGACCATCTCCTTAAGCGGGGCAATATCCCCCAGCATCGAATAGACGCCTTCAAGGATCACCAGCTTGCCCGCGCCCGCCGGAATGCGCTTGAGCCGCTTTTCCATCGCTTCGATATCGTTGTGCTTGAACGGCACGATCTCGGCATCGCCCAGCTTGCAGCCATCCCAGATCGAGGCGTGGCTATCGATGTCGAGCACGATGTAATCGCCCTTGCCGGCGATCGTGCTGATGATCCCGAGGTTGGCCTGGTACCCGGTCGAAAAGACCATCGCATGATCCATGCCGTAAAATTCGCACAGCGCCGCTTCGACCGCCTTGTGCCCCGCATAAGTCCCGTTGAGCACTCTGGAGCCGGTGGTGCCTGCACCGTAATCGTCGAGTGCCTGCTTGCCCGCCTCGATCACATCGGGATCGAAGGTCATGCCCATGTAATTGTACGTGCCGAGCAGGATCGTCTCACGCCCGTTACACACCGCCACGGTGGGCGACACGACGCGTTCCATCACCAGACTGAACGGGTCTTCCTGGCCCGTTGCCAGCAGGCTGCGGCGCATTTCGATCAAGGGATCGAACTTGGAAAACAAGTCAGTCCCCGTGCCTTCGAGCACCTGCGGACGGTCGGCTTCGTCGATACCTTCAGACATGGTTCTAGCCTTGTAATCTAACGACTGCATCAACCAGCTGGCCGTATGTCTCGATCTCGGCCTGCGCGTTCATGCTGATGATGATGTCGAACGCGTCTTCGATCTCGGCGACGAAATCCATCACCGTCAGGCTGTCGAATTCAAGGTCGCCGGCAAAGGTCGTCGCGTCAGTAATCGCGACCCCCTTCTTGTTGAACGGTTCGATCAACGCAGCGATCTTGGCGGCAGTGTCTTCGCGGTTCATTTGAATTACGTGCTCCTGAAGTCTGGCGGCGCAATGGCCGATGAATGGGGCGGAAAAGGGGCGGGCTAGCGATCAGACGGTCGCCCGCTCCACCAACGCCTTCACTGCCGCCATGAACGGCCCGATCGAAACCGGCTTGGCGAGGTAGCCTTCGGCTCCGGCGTCGCGGATCCGTTCTTCATCGCCTTTACCGGCATAGGCGGTGACCGCGAGCACGGGGATTGCGCGCAGGGTGGCATCCTTCTTCGCCGCTTCGATCAGGTCGAGCCCGGAGACGTTGGGCAGCTGGATATCCATGATGATCAGGTTGGGGACGAATTGCCGCGCGGCATCCAATGCGAGCATCCCGTCGGCGCAGGGTTCGACCGCGTAGCCCTGGCTCTTCAGCACATCGCAGAACAGCTTGCGGTTGAGGTCGTTGTCCTCGACAACAAGGATGCGCTTTGCCATGGCGATGCCCTAGACCCTGCCGGAGTCCCTGACAATTCTTCGCGAACCCAAATCCCCCGCGCCAGACCCTGCGGCCCTTGCGCTCGGTGCGCTCGGCTGGGTGCTGGGCGATGGCCCGCGGGCCGAACGCTTGCTCAGCCTGACCGGTCTGACTGCGGGCGAATTGCGCGCTGGTCTCGGCGATCCGGCAATGCTGGGCGCGGTGCTCGAATTCCTCTGCGCGCATGAACCTGATCTGGTCGCTGCCGCCGAAGCCTTGCATGTAACCTCGGCGCAGCTTGCCGCCGCCCGCGAAAGTTTAGCCCAATGAGCCGGCCTCTGATAATCAGCGATTGCGACGAGGTGCTGCTGCACATGATCGTGCCGTTCGGGCAGTGGCTCGATGAAACGCAAGACGTTTCTTTCAAGCTGATCGGCAACGATTTTTCCCACGCGATCCGCAGCAAGGAAACCGGCGAGCCAGTACCGCCCGATGAGATCTGGCGGCTGCTTGGGCTGTTCTTCGACAATGAAATGCACCGCCAGACCCCGATCCTCGGCGCGGTCGAGGCGATCAACACATTGAAGGATCATGCCGACGTGGTGATCCTGACCAACCTGTCCGATCGCCATAATGAGGCGCGGCGCCAGCAGCTCCTTGCGCATGGCATCGATGCGCAGGTGTTCACCAACCAAGGCCCCAAGGGCCCCGCGCTGGAGGCGATCATGGCGCAGTACCGTCCAAGCAAAGCGGTGTTTATCGACGATCTTGCCCAGCATCACGGCTCGGCCAAGGACGTGGTGCCGCAGATCGACCGGCTCCACCTGTGCGGCGAAGCAACTCTCGCGCCGCATATCACCTGCGCGTTTGAGGCTGGCCATGCCCATGCCCGGATCGACAACTGGGCGCATGCCTTGCCCTGGCTGCTGTCGCGAATTCAGGAGTAGACGATGAGTGCTGAAGCAAGACTTGCCGAACTGGGGCTGACCCTCCCCGTCGCCGCTGCGCCAGTCGCGGCCTATGTCCCGGTGGTGATCGCTGGCGGACTGGCTTACGTTTCGGGGCAGGTATCGTTCGTCGATGGAGCGCTGGTCAAGGGGCGGCTGGGCGAAGACATGGATGTGGAGCAAGGGATCGCGGCAGCGCAAGGCTGCGGGCTGATGATCCTGGCGCAGCTTAAGGCCGCGCTGGGTTCGCTCGACCGGCTCGACCGGGTGGTCAAACTGGGCGCTTTCATCAATTCCACCGCCGACTTCACCGATCAGCCCAAGGTCGCCAATGGCGCGTCGGAATTGATGGTCGCGGTGTTCGGCGATGCGGGCAAGCATGCCCGCGCGGCAGTCGGCGTGCCCTGCCTGCCGCTCGGCTGCGCGGTCGAAGTGGACGCGATCGTTGCTGTTCGCCCCGCTTGATCGCTGGCGCTCGCCCCCGCCCAAGCCCACCAAGGTCGAGTGGCTGGGACAGGCCGACTATGCCCACCGCGGGCTTCACACGGCCAGCGCGCCTGAAAACTCCCCCAGTGCCTTTGCCGCTGCGATCGAGCGTGGAATGGGGATCGAATGCGATGTCCAGCGCAGCCGCGATGGGCAGGCAGTGGTGTTTCACGACGCCGAGCTCGATCGGCTGACCGCAGAGACCGGACGGCTTTCGGCCCGCACCGCGTCTGAACTTGGCCAGATCGCGCTGTCAGGGAGCGCGGACACCATCCCGACCCTGGCGCAGCTGCTCGCGCAGATCGGCGGCAAAGTCGCGCTGCTGATCGAGATCAAGTCACCAAGCCATGGCCGCAACCATATCGGGGCGCTGTGCCTCGCGGTGAAACGTGCGAGTGAGGGTTACCTTGGCCCGCTCGCGATCATGAGCTTCGATCCGCGCGCAGTGCGCTGGTTCGCGGAACACTCGCCGATGACGGTGCGCGGGTTGGTGGTGACCGAGGAGGGTGGCAAGACCCTGGCCGGGATGATCAAGCGGCGGCTGTCATTGTGGCACGCCCGGCCCGATTTCCTCGCCTACGATATTCGCAACTTGCCGAGCCGCTTCGCCGCCGCCCAGCGCCAGCGCGGCCTGCCCGTGCTCACCTGGACCGTGCGCAGCGAAGAGCTGCGGACCCGCTCCGCGCGCTACGCCGATGCCCCGATTGCGGAAGGGGCGGGCGTGGCGTGATCGAGGCGCGGGTCGGCAGCTCGGTCGGGGAATTGCTGGCTGCTGAGTGGGATGCGCTTGGCGGAGGCAATCCGTTCATGCGCCACGCATTCCTCTCGGCGCTGGAGGATTCGGACAGCGTCGGTCCCGGCACCGGCTGGAGCGCTGCACCGATCACGATTTCCAGCGGCGACGGGACGCTGATCGCCGCCTTACCGGCTTACCTCAAGGCGCACAGCCAGGGCGAATATGTGTTCGATCATGCCTGGTCCGAAGCCTGGGAGCGGGCGGGAGGTAGTTATTACCCCAAGCTGCAGATCGCCGCGCCGTTTACCCCGGCGAGCGGCCCGCGGCTGCTGCTGGCTGACGAGGCGCTCGGCCTGCCATTGCTCCGCGCCGCCGAACAGCTGTGCGAGGCCAATGGACTTTCCTCGGCCCACGCGACCTTCATCGAAGCGGCGCAGGTCCCGCTGTTCGAAGCGGCCGGCTGGCTGCTGCGCAGCGACATCCAGTTTCACTGGGAAAACCGGGGTTATGTGTGCTTTGAAGATTTCCTTGCGGCACTCTCATCGCGCAAACGCAAGGCGATCCGCAAGGAGCGCGCGGCGGCGCAAGAAGGGATGACGATCAAGGCTCTGCGTGGCGCGGAAATTCTGCCCGAGCACTGGGACGCGTTCTGGGTCTTTTATCAGGATACCGGCGCGCGCAAATGGGGGCATCCCTATCTCACCCGCGAAGCATTCACGTTGCTGGGCGAGCGGATGGGCGAGCATATCCTGCTGGTGCTGGCGTTCGATGGCGAGGCACCGATTGCCGGCGCGCTCAACTTTATCGGCAGGGATGCGCTGTACGGCCGCTATTGGGGCGCGACCGTCGACAAACCGTTCCTGCATTTCGAGTTGTGTTATTATCAGGCGATCGACGCGGCAATCGCACTGGGGCTCTCGCGGGTCGAAGCGGGCGCGCAAGGCGGGCACAAATTGGCCCGCGGCTATGAACCGGTGCAGACCTGGTCAGCGCACTACATCGTTCACCCCGGTTTTCGCGAGGCGGTGTCCGAATTCCTGACCCGCGAACGCGCCGGGGTCGCATCGGACCAGCTTTACCTGGGCGAGCGCACCCCGTTCAAGAAGGGTTAGAGCTCAAGCAGCGCGGCGCTGTGAGGCGGCGATCCATTCGCGAGCACGGCGCTGGGCTTCGGCGATTTCGCGGGCGGTCATTTCGTCCGAAATATCGGCGCGGCACATCTGGGCTTCGCCGTGGCCCGATACGGCCGCGAGGTTGAACCACTTGTGGGCTTCGATCAGATCGCAGTCCACGCCGTGGCTGCCGGTCGAATAGGCGACACCAAGATCGTAGTAGGCGTTGATATCGCCTTGCGCGGCGGCGGCCAGGCAGCTGGCGACCAGCAGGTCTTCGTTGGTTTCGTGGGCGGGTGTGACCGCGCCGTTGTTGATCCAGGCGATGCTCATCTCGATTTACCCCCATTGGGCAAGCCCCCAAGCCTGCCGACAAGCCTGAATCTTCCCGAACATACTCAACAAAAGGTTAACGAGGGGGCCAGATTTGTTTCGGCATCGGTCTTCACAGCTCTGCGTAGGCCGGAAATATGTCGGTTTGACGCGCCTTCCCGTTAATCCCCGCCTAATATCTGCCAATCTAATGGCGGCGCTGATTGGCGCTTGTGCGGGAATCTACCCAGCACTATAGGCGCGCTCGGACCAGCACCGCGGGGCTATCGGGATTACCCGAAGCCGCAGGACCATGTTGCAGGCTCGTTTTTGGGTGGAGTGTTTATGGCGACGGTTCTCGGTGAAGAGATTGACGTCCTGGCCAAGGCAAAGCGGGCGATTGCGGGCGACTATGCCCCGAGCGAAGCCGACCCTTATATGGCCGAGCCGCAGCTGGACTATTACCGCCGGCTGCTGCTCGAATGGAAGAAGCTGATCCATGACGCTTCCAAGGATACGCTGCAGCAGCTTCAGGATGGGCCGATCCGGGAGCCCGACCTTAACGATCGCGCTTCGAGCGAGACCGATTGGGGCATCGAGCTGCGTACCCGCGACCGCCAGCGCAAGCTCATTTCCAAGATCGACTCGGCGCTGCGGCGGATCGAAGAAGGCGAATACGGCTATTGCGAAGTGACCGGGGAGCCGATCGGGCTCGGCCGCCTTTCTGCCCGCCCGATTGCCACGATGACGGTCGAAGCGCAGGAGGCGCACGAGCGGCGTGAAAAAATCTCGCGCGACGACTAAGATCCTTGCGTGGCGTTAACCGCTTTTTTGCTACTCGGGTTTAGATATCCGTCAGATTGCCGCTGCTACAATCGCCCGAGCGAGTACGCTGAGCAATTTCGCGCAGGAGAGATGTTACCGCCATGTCCGCAAATGACCACCGGCAGATCACACGTGACAGCCTGTTCGTCATGACAGACTTGCGGATTGATGGGATCGAAGGCGAGCACCGCATCCGGGTGCGCAACCTTTCCGCTGGCGGGCTGATGGCCGAAGGCGGGCCCGCGGTTCAGCGCGGTCAGGTTGGCTGGGTTAACCTGCGCAATGTGGGCTGGGTCGAAGGTTCGGTAGCCTGGGTGCAGGATAGCCGCTTTGGCATCGCCTTTCGCGAAGATATCGACCCGCTCGTCGCCCGTGCCCCGGCGCAGGCCGATCCGGACGGCGGTACACCGCGGTTTGTTCGTCCGCCGCTGGCAACCCTCGGGCAGGGTACTCTGCGAAAGCTTTGAGCGCAGCCATCACTGTCGCAATGCGACTCCCCTGTGCAGTCGCAATGCGACTGGGCCGTCCGATCAATTTCAGCTAGAACCCACCGTTATGGCGGTGCTTCGCTCCTTGCTCGCAGCTTGTGCGCTGTCTCTGCCGTTGTCACTGGGCGCGTGCTTTGGCGGCGATGATCGCCCGGTTGAAGTCCTGGCGATCGGTGATCCTGCATCGATCTATGCCAGCGGAGCCCAGTTGCCCTTGGCCGCGCAACTATTGCGCGGGGCCACGAATGAGGGGCTGGTCGGGTTCGACGAACAAGGCCGCGTCGTGCCCGCGCTGGCTGACCGCTGGATCGTCACCGACGATGGCCTCAGCTATATCTTCCGCTTGCGCGACGGGAACTGGCCCGACGGAAGTCCGATCCAGGCCGAAAGTGCGCGCGGCGCACTGCTCCAGGCGATCCACGGTCAATCGAGCCAGCCGCTTGGCGCTGACCTCGATGCGATCGAACAAGTCCGGGCTATGGCGGGACGGGTCATTGAAATTCGTCTCTCTCGCCAGATGCCCGACTTGCTCCAGTTGCTCGCTCAGCCGGAACTTGGCGTCAGCTATGGCGGACGCGGCGCCGGGCCGATGAAGGCGAAGCGTGAGGCCGACAAGGAGCGCGGGCTTGATGGCGTGCTGCTCCGTGCGATTGCACCCGAGGACCGCGGCCTGCCTCAGCAGGAGAACTGGTCCAAGCTGGTCCGCCCGCTGCGCCTGTCGGCGATACCGGCAGCGCGCGCGATCAAGCTGTTCAACCAAGGTGACATCGATTTGGTCCTTGGCGGCGGTTTTGCCGATTTCTCCCGGCTGGATGTAGCCGGGATCGGGCGTGGTTCGATCAGGCTTGACCCCGTAGCCGGGCTGTTTGGCCTGGCCGTGGTCCACGGCGACGGCTTCCTCGCCAAGCCCGAAAATCGTGAGGCGATTGCCATGGCGATCGATCGCGATGCGCTGATCGGTGCCTTCAACATCGGCGGCTGGACCGCCACGACCAGAATCCTCAATCCCGGGCTCGAAGGTGACAACGGGACAGTGGGCGAGCGCTGGGCTGGGCGCAGCATCGAGGAACGCCGCAGCCAGGCCGCCGCTCGGGTCGCGCAATGGAAGGCCGCGCATGGGCCGGTGACCTTGCGCATCGCACTGCCCGCCGGGCCGGGCGCGGATTTGCTGTTCGAGCGGCTCGGCACCGATCTCAAGGCCGCCGGGCTCGATGTGCAGCGCGTTGCAGCGGCCGCCGATGCCGATCTCCGCCTGGTTGACCGCATGGCCCGCTATGATCGGCCAGGCTGGTTCTTCAACCAGCTCAGCTGCGCCAACGCCCACGCGCTGTGCAGTGTGGCGGCGGACAAGCTGGTGGCGCTGGCCCAGGCCGAGCCGGTGATGGCGAAGCGGTCCGAGGTTTATGCGCAGGCGGAAGCCCAGCTCACCACCGAAAACACGTATATCCCCTTCGGCGCGCCGATCCGCTGGTCGCTGGTCAGCACGAGCAGTGGCTTCGCCCCGAACCGCTGGGGGCTGCATCCCTTGATGCCGCTGGCCTTCATTCCCAAATAGAGGGGTGCGGGCGCTTTGCCCCGCGCCAGGGTGCCGCACGATGCCAGTCAAACCGCAGCCGATCATCGCGCAACTGCCGCTTGGAACCGATCCGCATTCGGTGCGCCTGCGCATCGAGGCGATGGAGAAATTGCTCGAAGGCCTGTTCGAGGTGCCCGGCATGGGTGGCCGCCGGATTGGGCTGGATGCCATTGTCGGCCTGATCCCGGTCGCAGGCGATCTGATTACCGCAGCCATGGGACTTTATATGGTTTGGGAGGCCCGCAACCTTGGCATGCCGCGCTGGCAGCTGTGGCGCATGGCCGGCAATGTCGGGATTGACAGCCTGGTGGGCGCGGTGCCGATTGCCGGCGACCTGTTCGACTTTGCCTTCCGTTCGAACACCCGCAACCTCAAGATCATTCGCAAGCATCTCGACAAGCACCACCCGCAAACCCGGGTGATCGAGGGATGAGCTTTTGGTCGGGTGCGCTTTTCGACTCTGCGAAAAGCTTTGCAACACCGGCCCGCTCCCCCTGCCCGACCACGCTCAGGGTACCTGGCAGGTGTTGGAAGGAAGACCCGGATGGGTCTTCCGCACCGGCGCTCGCCGGTCACCCAAACGACTCGCGCAGTTCTGCCGTTTACGAGAAATTAACCTTTCATCTTCATTGGTCATATGGTTAATGGCGAGCAATGACCCCTACCAAAGGGTTATCGTTCGAAACGGGGCAGAAGGGGACTACCCATGCGCGTGTTGCTGATCGAGGACGAGCCGACCACGGCCCGGGCTATCGAACTGATGCTGACTACCGAAGGCTTCAACGTCTATTCGACCGATCTGGGCGAAGA
>JANYEY010000008.1 GCA_025359685.1 Sphingomonadaceae bacterium
GACCTTGCGGGCAAGCACCGCCCAAGCCGGACTGAGCAGTCCGCCTGAACGCGCTGGGCGATGGGCAATCGGGAAGCGCTCTTCGCTGCGCAGTGCGGTCATGGCCGCGCATATGGGCCCCGGACCGGCCTTGTTCAAGCCCGCGAGTCAGTGCTGCGGGGCAGTTATTGCAGTCAAAACGCTATCGTTGATGGCACGATCGAATTCGCAACCGAATTCGAAGCTGTCCGCCCAGGCGACCCGCGCCGGAATTGCCTCGATCATCGGCAGCTTGAGGTAGATGTGATCGCCTTCCTGGACCAGGAATACGCCAGAAATCCGGGCCCCCAGCGTCGAGATGTCGCGGACGTGGACATTGGCGCGCCGCGATCCGCTGCGAAATTGCACTTCGGCTTCGAACGCGTAGCGATCGACCCGCCGGCCACCCGAAACCTTGAATTGCGGTAATTCCGACATGAGGCGCGTCCAACCTGTTAGGCCGCAAGCGACATGCCACGTCACCGGTAAAAACCCGGTGAACGCGGCATTAGGCATTTTCGGTGGCGCCCCAGGAGCAGAGCAACACGACCGCCGTCAATTGCTTGCGGCGATGCCCAGCAGCACGGCTTCCATCGCCGGGACCGCGGTTTGGCCGTCGGGCACATCATTGGCGAAGAACGCAAAGGTCAGCCGCTTGCCGCTCGCGGCGCGGAATGTTCCCGAGATCGCGTTGGTGGCGTTGAGTGTGCCGGTCTTGGCGATGAGGTTGCCAGCGAGCGGAGTGCCGATGAAGCGGCGTTTGAGCGTACCATCCACTCCCGCGATCGGCAGCGAGGCGTACCACGCCCGGCCCCAAGCTTGGCCCTCGATCCAGCGCAGTAACGCGACACCAGCGCGCGGCGAGACCCGGTTGTAGGTCGACATGCCCGAGCCATCGGAGAAATCGTAGCCTTCGCGGGGGATGCCGGCCTTGGTCAGTTGATCGCCGAGTGCGGCGGACGACCAATCGTTCGATCCTGTTCCGCGGATGTCGCCCACCCGCCGGAACAAGACTTGCGCGTGCAAATTCTGGCTGACCTTGTTGATCGTCACGACGTCGTCGGCGAGCGGCGACGGAGTCAGCGCCGCGAACTGCTGGTAGCCGAGTATAATCGGCGTGCCGAGCTTCCCGGGATCATGCACCTGATCCCAGCTCTGCGGCGCGCGGTGCTGCGACCGAACCTTTCCGGTCACTTTCACCCCGCGCGCTTCGAGCATGCGGCGAAAGCTCCACGCGGCATAGTGCGCCGGATCGTCGATACCGACGCGTTCAATTCGGGGCGCCGCATCTTCTGCAATCGAGCCGTACAGTCGAAGCTCGGTACCGTTCACCCCGCGCTCGATGGCAAGAGTGGCCAAACTTCCGGGAGGTCCGGTGACGGCATCGTTGCGCAGGCTGAAATAAGGCGGCATCGCCACCGTTGGCGGCGCTCCGACCGGGCCCGGCGTGACCGTGACGGCAATCTGGTTTTCGTCGAGGTTGAGCGCCGAATTGGCGGTGCCGTCGTCGGTGCCGATGTTGTTCCAGCTCATGCCCGGCGACCAGCGCTGATCGGGCCAGAAGCTGTCATCGCCGATCACGTCGCGCACGCGGTTGGTTTTGCCCGCCACCGCATCGGCCAAGGTCGCGAGGCAATCAATCTTGCAGTCCGGCGCGCTCGACATTCGCGCATCGCCGCGCCCGGATAAGTACACGTCGAGCGGCGCCGACGGCAGGCGGTCGTCAGGATTCAGCCCAGGCAGTAAACCTCCGTGGTCACCGAACCGCTCGAGTTCTCTGCTGGTCACCAGCGAGACCCGCGTCCCCGCGGCGATGTCCGCCCGATCCATCCCCGGCAGCAGCGCATAGGCCGCTGCCGTGGTGAACAGCTTGGTGTTCGACGCCGGCATGAAGCGCTGATCGGGGTTGACCGAGACGATGACTTTGCCAGCGTCGTCTACCACCAGCAGGCCGAACCGGGTGCCCTTTGGAGCCGCTGCCAATATTGCTTCAGCCTGCGCCTGCGTGGTCGCGGGCGGAGTATCGGCATGCGCTGGCGAGACGCAGGCCAACAGCGTCGCCGCCATCAAACTCGAGCCCCTGCCCCGCATTCGCATCATCCCTCGATCACCTCATGGAACCGCCTGTAATCGATCGTGCGCATACCGGTTTCGTCGATGCTGATGATATCGGCGAATTTCGCGTTCCAGCGGATATCCTCGCAGGCATAGGCCCAGCGGCCGTGGACGATCTGGCCGCTTTCCTCATCGAACCCCGACAGCACCACGATAATCTCGGAATTGCCGACCTGCGCGTGATCGGCGACCCACGAGTATAGCGGACTGGTCTCGTCAATCGCGTGCATGACCGTCCAGCTCAGCGCGAACACCGGGTTGGCCTCGCGCACCAGCTTCAGGTCGCTGAACCGGCGCATGCGGGTATCGCCGACCATCGCGTCCTCGAGCACCGAGGCATGGACATTGGCCGAATAGATCAGGTTGTGGCGCTGATTGGCGGCGCGCAACATCAGCGTCGGCACCCCGTCGATTACGCGCACCACCAGCGTCTCGCTAAACAGGATGCGCCCGGATGGCCGTGAGAACCGCGCGAAGACAATCCCCGTGGTCAGCGCGAAGAACAGAATGCCCAGCGTGATCTCGATCACCACCACGCAGTTGGCATAGGGCGAGACCGGGTAGACATTGCCATAGCCGATGGTCGCCACAGTGTGCACGCTGAAGAAGAAGTCGCGCCAGTACAGCGGCACGTTTGCAGCATCGTGCGAGACCGAGAGGCCTGCCGGGTCAAGTCGGTAAAGGCCTGCGAAGGCGAAGTTGAATGACAGGAAACACGCCGCAAACAGCAGCCCGAGCCGCGGCCAGGTGAGCCGCATCAACTGGTGATAGAGATCGGTCCAGAGCGCGCTGCGCATACCCAGTGGGCGGATCGGCAGCGGCCCGGCGCGCTTCATCGCGGTGGTCACGGCGGACCGTGCGAGGAGCGGGCTGGGGTTGGGCTTTGCCATACGCGGTACCTAGCCCGCTTATGGCGGACATGGAAAGGGGCCGGTACCGCAGCACCGACCCCTTTCCTCATGCGACTAATTCTTCGCCGAGCTTTAGAACTTGGTGCGCAGCGTCACGCCGTAAGTGCGCGGTTCGGCAAGGAACTGCGAGAACAGCTGCCGTCCGCCCGGATAGGCCGGGAAGGTAAAGGGCGCGGAACCGGTGCCAGCCTGGAACGGCGTACTGAACGCGACCTGCGCATAGTCCTGATTGAAGATGTTCTGGCCCCAGAATTCCAGCGCCCACTTGTCGTCCGGACCGCGCACGCCAAGCCGGGCGTTGACGAGTGCAAATCCATCCTGCGCCTTTTGCGGGAACAGATCGGAGCCGGTGTTGTAGTCGCTCGACATGCGCGAATCGACGTAGACCAGCCCGGTCCAGCCGCTGCTGCCCAGGCTTGGGGTCCAGGCCATCGAGCTGGTGACCACCCATTCCGGTGCGTTCGACACCCGCTTGCCCGGAAGCAAGCGCAGCGCCGAAGATAGCGGTGCACCCGACGAATTGCCGACCAGATTGCCGCGGTAATAGGTATCAGTATAAGTCACGCCGGCAGTTACGTGGAAGTTGCGCGCCGGATTGAAGCCAGCTTCGACTTCGAACCCTTCGGCGCGGACGCCCCAGCCGGTCCGGCCCGTTGCGCAGGCACCAGTGGTATCACTGGCATCCTGATCGAGGAAGTTCAGGCTATCCTTGCAGCCGTTGATGTTCTGCACCAGGAACACCGTGCCGTTGAAGGTGTTGAGCTGGAAATTGCTGAAGTCCGAGCGGAACACAGTCATGTTCAAGTTGAACTTGCCCTGCTGCCACTTGAACCCGATCTCATAGCTGTTGACCAGTTCGGGATCGAACTTGAGCTTGCTGGTCAATGCCTGCGCCCCGCCGACGGTCGACGAGAATGGGAAAATCGGGCTCTTCAACGCCGAACGATCGAGGTTGAACCCGCCCGCCTTGTAACCGCGCGAGAAGCTCGCATAGGTCATGAAGTCTTCAGTCGGCCGCCACGACAGGATCGCGGTCCCGGTGAACTTGTTCTCGCTGCGGGTGTCCTTGATCGAAACCCCGTTGAGTTCGGCGGTCGAGTTGCCCTGGCAGGCCAGCCCGATCAGCGCGCCGGCCAATGCCCGGGCGGTCGCGCTTTGCGTGGCAGTGCCGGCGGTCGTGGTCGTCAGGTCATCGAGCACCAGGCCCTGGATCGCCGGGCAGGCTACGTTGTTGTTGCCGAAGGTGGAGTTAAAGTCTTTCTTGTCGGTCGTCCAGCGCACGCCGAAGGTGAAATCGAGCTTGCTGGTCAGGTGCACGATGTTGTGTGTGAACAGCGCGAAGTTCTTGTCGTGCTGGTAATAGGTGTCGAGCGTCGAGCCGACATTGGCCATTCCCTCAAGCTGGCTGAAGGCGGAGACGATGTCCGGACCTGACAACCCGGTGGCGCCTGCAATCGTATTACGACCCACGCCCAGAAGGTTGTTTATCCCTTGCGCGACGCAGCCTTGCTGCGAAGGATCGTAAAGCCCCGCAAGGCCGCCGCCCGAGATGATCCGGCAAGTGGCAAAGCGGCCGTACTGGCTGCCGAACTTGAGATTGTCAGTCACCGTCAGGCGTTCGTCGGCGAAGAACCCGCCGACCAGCCAGTCAAGCTTGCCGCCCAGCGCCTGCCCGTTGAAGCGAACCTCTTGGGTGAAGGTGTTGAAGCGGCGGAACGAGCTGCCGTCAGGCGTGCGGTAAAGGATATCGACCGCGCTGTAGTCCGTGTCGGAACCCTGCCCCGACTTATACGAACGGTATGCCGTGATCGAGGTCATCTTGACGTTGCCGAGATCGTAATTGATCTCGCCCGAGAAGCCGTAATCCTTGGTCGTGCCCTGGAAACTGCGGCCCGGCGAGACATAGATGTTCCGGTCATAATGCGGATTGAACCCGGCGATCGGCTGGCCAAGGTCACGCAACACGTTGACGATGTTGTTGCCGTTGGTCTGCAGCGGCGAAAGCGGGCTGGACAGGTTGTTCAGGTCGCCGATGAACGGATTGACTGAACGATCGATATAGATCGCGCCGCAGCATCGTTCATCACGGTGCGTGTAATCGGCGATCAGGCGGATCGACAAGTCGCTGGTCGGTTCGAACAGCAACTGGCCGCGTACGAAGTAGCGATTGCGGTTGTTGACGTCGATGTTGTTGGTCGCGTCGTGCAGGAACCCGTCGCGCTTGACGTAGACCCCATCGATCCGCGCCGCGAGGTTCGACGAAATCGGACCGGTGATCGAACCGCCCAGGCGGAGAAAATCATAGTTGCCGTAAGTCGCTTCAGCGGTACCGCCGAAGTTGAACGAAGGCTTCTTCGAATAGATGCTGATCAGCCCGGCGGTGCTGTTGCGCCCGCCGAGCGTGCCCTGGGGGCCGCGCTGGACTTCGATCCGGTCAATCTCGCCCAGTTCGTTAAGGCCGATGCCCGAACGCGAACGATAGACCCCGTCGATGAACACCGGGACCGAACTTTCGAGGCCGGGATTATCACCCACCGTGCCGATGCCGCGAATACGGGCCGAGCCATTGGCTTCGCTGCCGGTCGAGGACACCAGCAGCGACGGCGCGAGCTGATTGAGCTGGCGAATGTCATTCGCGCCGCTGTTCTTGAGGCTTTCAGCGTTGACTGCCGAGATCGCGACCGGAACGTCGGCCAGCTGCTGGGCGCGGCCCTGCGCGGTCACGACGATCTCGTTCTGATCGGTTGATTCCGCTGCGGCGCCGTCAGCTTTGCTATCGGCCGGCGCGGTCTGTGCCATGGCTGCGGCCGGTAGAAGCGCGATCAGTGAAGCGCCCGCGGCCCAAACTAGAGTCTTCCTCATTACCTTCTCCCTCGTGTCGCCGAAACTTCGTTGCGTTTCCGGCTCTTACTGCGACCGATTTGATTCGTCGCGTTGTGTTACATATTGGATTTTCCGGAGCCCACGTCAAACGGCTTGTTGTGGCCTTCGCACACGTTGCGCGGGGTGGCCGTTTGCCGTATGAGCCCACTTCTGCCCCGGCTGCCTTGCCAAACCGCAATGCACGCACCGGGGCTTGCCTTTTTGCTGCTCCAAGGAACTGCCCATGTCCCGTCGCCGCCAGATCTACGAAGGCAAGGCCAAGATCCTTTATGAGGGTCCCGAACCGGGCACGATCATCCAGTATTTCAAGGACGATGCCACCGCGTTCAACGCCCAGAAAAAGGGCACGATCAACGGCAAGGGCGTGATCAACAACCGCATCAGCGAGTATGTCTTCACCCGGCTCAGCCACATCGGCATCCCGACCCACTTCATCAAGCGGCTCAACATGCGCGAGCAGCTGATCCGCCAAGTTGAAATCGTCCCGATCGAAGTGGTTGTGCGTAACGTCGCGGCGGGCTCGATCAGCACGCGGCTCGGCATCCCCGAAGGTGAGCCACTGCCGCACACCCTGATCGAATACTACTTCAAGGACGACGCGCTGAACGATCCGATGATCGCCGAAGAGCATATCGCCTGCTTCGGCTGGGCCAGTAACGAGGAGATGCAGGACATCTCGGCGATGGCGATCCGGATCAACGATTTCCTGTGCGGGATGTTTGCCGCGATCAACATCCGCCTGGTCGATTTCAAGCTCGAATTCGGGCGGCTGTGGGACGGCGATTACAGCCGCATCATCCTGGCTGACGAGATCAGCCCTGATGGCTGCCGCTTGTGGGACATGACCACCGGCGAAAAGCTCGACAAGGACCGTTTCCGCCGGGACCTCGGCGGTGAGGAAGAGGCTTATCAGGAAGTCGCTCGGCGGCTCGGCTTGCTTGAAAACGACGGCGGCCCGAGCGAAGTGTTCGACCTCAGTGCGCACCGGAAACTGCGGGGCAAGTAATCCGTGGCTGAGCTGGCCCCGGCAGACGTGATCGCCTTCTGGCGCGCCGCTGGCCTGCCGCGGTGGTACGCCAAGGACGACCAGTTCGACTCGGACATCCGTGATAAGTATTCGGCATTGCACCACGCTGCGGCGCGCGGCGACCTCTCGAGCTGGTCCAGCAACTGGCAAGGCGCGCTGGCTCTGCTCATCCTGCTCGACCAATTCCCGCGCAACATGTTCCGTGGCTCGGCCCACGCCTTTGCGACTGACCCGCTGGCCCGCTCGTTAAGCGCGGCGGCATTGGCCGCGGGGTTCGATCAGGCATGCCCGGCAGACCTCAGAGTGTTCTTCTACATGCCGCTGGAGCACAGCGAACTGCTGGCTGATCAGGAACACTGCGTTGCCCTGTGCGCAGCGCTTGACGCCGCATCGGGCAGGGAATGGGCCAAGTGGGCTGGGCTCCACCGCGATATCATCGCCCGCTTCGGCCGCTTCCCCCATCGCAACGCCGAACTGGGGCGCAGTTCGACGCCGGAAGAAGCCGAGTTCCTCGCGAGTGGCGGGTTCAGCGGCTGAGGCGCTTGCCCGTGGCCGCACAATCGGCCACCAAGCGGATATGAATTCACGCAAAGCGCTGTTCGCCCTTTCGATTTCCGCCCTTGCCCTGGCCGCTTGCGCCCCGCGCACCGGCCATCTGGCGAGCATCTCCGCCTCGCCGCCGCCATGGACTTCGGCCCAAAACGACGTGCCGCTTGATCCCGGCTACCGGCTGGGCGTGCTGCCCAACGGCATGCGCTATGTCATTCGCAGCAACGCCCAGCCCAAGGGCACGGCGCTGGTCCGGATGCAGGTCGATGCGGGATCGCTGGACGAGCACGACGATGAACGCGGCTATGCCCACTATGTCGAGCACATGGCCTTCAACGGCAGCACTCACGTGCCCGAGGGCGAGATGGTCAAACTGCTCGAGCGCGACGGGCTGGCCTTCGGCGCGGATACCAACGCCTCGACCGATTACCAGCACACCACCTACAAGCTCGATCTGCCGCGCAACGATCCCAAGTTGCTCGATACCGCGCTGATGCTGATGCGCGAGACCGCCAGCGATCTGTCCTTCACTCCCGATGCAGTAAACCGCGAACGCGGCGTGGTGATGAGCGAAATGCGCGACCGCGGCGGGTATCAGATCAAGAATTACACGGACCAAGTCGCTTTCCTTCTGCCCGGTTCGCAAATGGACAAGCGCCTGCCGATCGGCACGCATGAATCTCTGGAAGGAGCGACGGCGGCGGGCATCAAAGGCTTCTGGGCGCGCGAATATGTGCCCGCCCACGTCACCGTGCTGGTGGTCGGCGATTTCGACCCGGCGCTGGTCGAGGCGAAAATCCGCGAACGATTCGTCGATTGGCAAGCCGCCCCCGGCGAACCCCTGGCCAAAGCTGGGCCGATGACGCTCAAGGCCAAGGGTCAGGCTGATGTCTACATCGATCCGGCGCTATCCGAACGGGTCACGGTCACCCGCAAGGGCCAGTGGCTGGTCGAGCCCGACAATGTGGCCCAGCGGCGCGAGAACCTGCTGCGCCAGGTCGGCTATGCCATCATCAACCGGCGCCTGCTGCGCCGCACGCGCGAGGCCGATGCCCCGTTCCGCAGCAGCTCCTTCGGAACCGATGACCTGTTCAAGGAAGGCCGCGCGACCGAACTTTCGATCGATACGGTCGACGGCAAATGGCGCGCCGGACTGGTGGTGGCGGGCCAGGAATACCGCCGAGCGCTGACCTATGGCTTCACCCCGGAAGAAGTTGCCGAGCAACTTGCGATCATCCGTACAGCCGGCCGCAACCAAGCCGAGGCCGAGGGCACGCGCAGCAATGCCGCGCTGCTCGGCGCGGCGCTGGCCTTGGTCAACGACCAGCTGATGCCCGATACCCCGCGCCATTCGTTCGAGCGACTGGAGGCCTTCATTCCGCAGATCACGCCCGAAAACGTACTCGCTGCCCTGAAGCGCGAAGTGGTGCCGCTCGACGCGCCGCTAATCCGCTTCCAGGGCCGGGTGCCGCCGGCTGATGGCGCCGCCGGCCTGCGCAGCGCGTGGGATCAGGCGATGCGTGCACCGATTGCGCCGCCCGGCCGCGCCACCGCCGGAAGCTTTGCCTACACTGACTTTGGCGCCGCCGGAAAGGTGGTCAGCGACCTGAACGAGCCGGCACTCGGCATCCGCGAGATCCGCTTTGCCAACGGGGTGCGATTGAACCTCAAGCGTACCGATCTCGCCAAGGATCAGGTGCTGGTTCAGGTTTCGATCGACGGCGGTAACCTGATCGCGACCCGCGACAATCCGCTTGCCACCAAGATGGTCCCGGTGCTCGGCCTCGGCGGACTGGGCAAGCACAGCAAAGACGAGCTCGATAGTCTGCTTGCCGGGCGGACGGTTTCGGCCAATTTCGCCCCTACCGAGGAAACCTTCGTGGCGGTCGCCGCAACCACCCCGGCCGATCTGCAGCTTGAGCTCCAGCTCCTCGCCGCGCAGGTCACCGATCCGGGTTACCGCAAGGAAGGCGAGACGCTGTTCCGCCAGTCGATCAACAACCTGTTTGCCTCGCTCCGCGCGACGCCGGGTTCGGCGCTGTCAGCGGATTACGGCGCGATCCTGTCGGACAGCGATCCGCGCTTCAGCCTTGGCAATGTCGAGAACTATCGCCAGCTGTCGTTCAACAAGCTGCGCACCGACCTAGCCGACCGGTTCGCGCACGGTGCGATCGAAATCGGGCTGGTCGGCGATTTCGACGAGGGTGCGGCGATCGATCTGGTCGGGCGGACTTTCGGCGCGCTGCCCCAGCGCGAGACCGCTTTCCGGCCTTACGCAGACCGCCGCACCCGGACTTTTACCGCCAACCGCACGCCGCACGTGCTGCGCCACACCGGGCTCAAGGACCAGGCGCTGGTAACGCTCACCTGGCCGACGCGTGACGGCGAGGACCCGCTGGCCGAATTGCAGCTCGCGCTGCTGCAGCGGGTCACCCAGATCGAACTGACCGATGACCTGCGCGAAAAGCTGGGCAAGGCCTATTCGCCCGGGGTGAGCAATTCCGCCTCGCGGACGTATCGCGGGTACGGTAGTTTCGCGCTTAACGCCTCGGTCGATGTCGGCGAAGTGGGCGCAACCCGGCAGGCGATGGCGGCGACGATCGCCGGCCTGCGCTCGGCCCCGGTCAGCGATGATGTGCTGCTGCGCGCCCGCGCACCGATGCTGGAAGCCTATGACAACGCGCTCAAGACCAATGCCGGCTGGCTGACCTTGGTCGACCGCGCCCAGACCGAGCCCGACCGGATCGAGCGCTTCGTGCACGGCAAGGAGCGGCTCCAGGCAATTACCGCCAAGGACCTTCAGATGTTGGCCCGGCAGTACCTGACACCGAACGGCGCGGTGGATGTGACCGTGCTGCCCGAAGGGATCGATCCGCCCCCGGCGAAGTAATTCGCTGCCGCAGCGCCGCCAAAAAAACGGGCGGGAGAGCCGAAGCTCCCCCGCCCATCAGGGTGGAAGGGTTGGAAGGATAAACCCTTAGAACTTGACCGAAGCGTCAACCCCGAAGGTGCGCGCAACGTTGAAGTTGCCGTAGTCGCCCAGGATGTTGCTCACGTTGCCGATAGCGACCACATTGGGAACACCGGTCACCGGGGAGGTCTGGACAGCCGGAATGCTGTTCGACGGATCGCGGCGATAGACGTGCTGTTCGTCGAACAGGTTGCGGCCCCATACGCTCAGGTTGAACTTGGCAGCGCCGCCGCCGAGGCCAATGTCGAGCAGCGAGATGCGGCCATTGACGATGAACGAGCTGTCCGCCTTGGTTGCGAACTGATCGAACGACTGGGTCGCATCGGCATAGTTCGCATCGAGGTGGAATTTCACGCGGGTGTCGCCCGAAACCGGAACTTCGTAGTCAATGGTGCCAGCCGCCGCGTTACGCGGAGTGAACACGATGTAGAACTTCTGCAGCGCCGTCGTGCTGTTAAGCGCTTGCCCCGCAGAAACGCAGGCCGTCGAAGGTGTGGCAACGCCCGTGCAGAACGCGGTGTAGGTCACGCTCACCAGCGGAATGTCGGTGTAGGTGTAGGCATAGGACAGGCCCATCGTCAGCCCTTGGGCTGGCTTGAGCGTCAGGTCGGCCTCGATCCCGCGGATCTTGGTGGTGCCAGGCGCATTGAACGTCACCAGGTTGTTGAAGTTGCCGGTTGCGGTCGGCTGGATGGTGCTCAGATCGACCTGGCTGCCGTTACGATCCATGATGTACGCGGCCAAGTTGAACCGGGCGCGATGATCCCAGAAGTCGGCCTTCATGCCCACTTCGTAGCTCTTGACGTCTTCAGGGTTGAAGGCCTGGTAGTTCGAGGTGCGCGAGCTCGCCCCGCCAGCGCGGTAGCCCGAAGCATACTTGGCATAGACGTGAACGGTATCGCTCACGTCATAGGCGATCGTCGCGGTCGGGTTGAAGCGGGTCCACTTCTTGTCGAGTGGGACGTAGCCGTTCGTGACCAGGATCGCGGCGTTGGCCGGATTCCGGTAGTCGATGTTGCGCGAAACGATCAGCGCGCCCTTCTTGTTGTCTTCGGTGTAACGGCCGCCAACGGTGAGGTGCAGCGCTTCGGTAGCGTTCCAGGTGACCTGACCGTAAGCAGCATAGCTCTTCGAGAACACTTCCGAGGCGCGGTCAATGTTGCAGCCTTGGACAGCGACACCGATGAAGTTAGAAGCAGTTGCCGGGTTCGTGGAAAGGCAGAACGGGATCGGCGCATAAGTCGCTTGGGTCGCGCTGACATAAGTTGCGCCCATCGAGTTCGGCGTCGCGGCATCGTCGCTGACGTGCTCGTTGAAGTAGTAGAGACCCGCGACGTAATCGACCGGACCGATCGAGCCCACGGCCTGGAATTCTTGGCTGAACTGGCGCTGGTGCAGGTCGGCAAGGCTATAGCGGCTGAACGCGCAGTTGGCCCCGGCGCAGGCGGAGGTGTAGCTGATCAGCGGAACGCGGTGATAACCGCCCGAATTGTCCCACTGCTCCACGTCGACGCCGCGCCATGCGGTGATCGACCGCAGCTCGATTTCCGGCGAGACCTTCCACTTGAAGGTGTTGGTGAAACCATGGGTCTTGTCGACGCTGAGATTCTGCGGCACGCCGATGTCGGCAACCCGCTGCAACGTGATACCGTTTACCACAACACCCGGCGGCAGCGCCTTGATCGTGCCCTGGGTGCCGGTGAAGGCGGTGCCGGGGGTGGTGCAGGTGCTGCCCGCCGGGATCGCCAGCGGAGCCAGGTTGGTCCCGCCGCTTAGGCAATTGTTCGGATTGTAGTTGAGCAGCTGGCTGTAGAACGGCGTGTTCTCATCCTTGGCGACATCGTAGGAGAAATCGGTGGTGATGTTGTCGGTCGGCTTCCAGCGAACCGCGACGCGGCCGCCCTTACGATTGTAGTAGCCCCAGCCGGCCTGGCCGGCGAGCGGGTTCTGGGTGAGCGCATCCTGATGCGAGATCACCCCGTCGAGCTTGATCGAGAAACCGGCGGTTTCCGGCAGGTCGAGGTGAACCGCGCCGTTGTAAGCGCCGATGTTGCCGATGCCGCCTTCGATCCGGCCGCCGAACTTGCCCGAAGGGGCCTTGCTGACCATCGACAGCGCGCCGCCTTCAGTGTTGCGGCCGAACAGAGTGCCCTGCGGACCCTTAAGCACTTCGATCCGCTCAACGTCGAACAGCGCGGTGTTGAGGCCATGCTGGCGGCCAAGGTAGACCCCGTCGATATAGATGCCGACGCCCTGCTCACGCGCGGGCTGGTTGGCGTCCAGCGGCACGATCCCGCGGATGCCGATGGTCAGGGCCGACTGGCGCGCTTCGAACGTCGCAACGCGCAGGCTCGGCACGCCGCCGTCGGCGAGATCGAGCAAGCTTTGCACCTTGCGTTCGCGGATCGTATCGGCGCCCATCACCGAGATCGAGATCGGGGTGCGCTGGAGGTTGGTCTCGCGCTTGGTCGCGGTGACGATGATTTCGGTCAGGCCTTCGGTCGGCCCGGCATCGGCCGCCGCTTCGGGCGAGGCATCGCCTGCGCTGGTGCCGCTCTGGTCGCCGGCCGGATCGGCAGCCCCGTCAACGGTTACGGAATCGGCGGAAATGGTCATCGCTGCCTGGGCTGCTCCGGCGTGGCCGAGCACAGTGGCCAGCGCGAGCAAGGATGCAGTCGAGCGGGTGGAAAGGCGGATCATCTGGGAATTCCCCTGAACGGTTGAGACGTGTTGTCCGACGCCGTCAGGGTGCGAATCCGAATCGTCCCCTGCGGCCTCACCGCCGCCACTAGGGGTGTCATGTGTCGCTTGTGCGTAGGAACGGCGACAAAATGATGACAGCAATATGTCACCAACGCAGCGCCGATTGCGGAATGCTATTCGATGTGTGCTGAACTCATCATGGCAAGCCACTGCCCGCGCTCGGTTTCATCGAGGCTAGTCTTGGCCAGCACCGCCAGCAGAAACAGCGAGCGCTTGTTGCCCACGATCCGGTACAAGGCAATTTGCGGGTAGCCCGGCGGACACCCGGTCGAGCGGCGTTCGTAAGTGGCCGAGTTTTCTTCGCGAGCAAGCTCGGTAAAGATGCTTGCGCACTTGGCCTGGGCTTCGCGCTGCAATTCCCCCGCCCAATCGGCCGCGCTCCGGACTTTTCCCTGCGGCGTACGGGCAATGATCACAAGGGCTTCGGTCCAATCCTTGGCCGATCTGCCCCGGATCGCGATCAGGTCGACCACGTTCTTCGGGTTCGAGGCATTGAAGTCGACCATGGCGGCATCGCCGCTATCGAGCACCGCCTTCAGCGCGGGCACCATCCGATGGTCAAAGGTCAGCTTGTCGGCCAGCGCCGGCGTGGCGATCAAGGCCAGACCCACGAACAGGGCCACTCTGCGCGCATAGTTCAGGAACAACCGCATTGTTGCAGCATAAGCCGCGCGGCGCGTAGATTCACGACTTTTTATGTGACAGCCATGCGACAATTCCGGTTTGAACATCGGACATCTCCGCAACGTGTTTCGGACAAAAACACGACCGTATTGTGGTTGTCACACATCCATCATCAAACTGTCACCTCAACAGGGCAGGGACGGAGTGTCTGATCATTTTCAAATTATTGCCATGCCCCATTTGACCACACTCTTGATCACCTCACCGCCTCCCGGCCTGCTTGCCGACATCGCGCGTCAGCGTCCCGCGTGGAACCTGTTGCCGCTTGGCGACCAGCCGCCGCCGCAAGTCCCGCAAGGCAAGGTCTGGGGCTTTGTCGACTGGCTGTGCCCGACCATGTCCGGGCTTGAGCTGTGCCGCCGCCTGCGCGAGGCCGAGGCGACTCGCCACGCGCACCTCACCATGGTGCTGGAAGAACCCAATCAGGAAGCGCGGCGACGCGCGCTGCTGGCCGGGGCCGACGACTATCTGGTCGGTCCGCTCGACGCGGTGCGCCTGCTCGAACGGATCGACAGCCTGGGGGACAAAGATGCGCCGACGCGGGTGCAGTTGGTCCACGGCGCGATCACTATCGATCCCGCCGCACACCAGGTCCGTATTCACAGTAAGCCGGTGCCGATGCGGCCCAACGAATTCCGCCTGCTGGTCCATTTCATGGAACACCCCGACCAGGTCTTCAGCCGCGCCGCGCTGATCGACCGGCTGGGCAAGGACGAGGACGCGCTTGATGAGCGTACCGTCGATGTCTGGGTCGGCCGCTTGCGCCGCAGCCTCACCGCGCACGGCGTGCCCGATCCGCTGCGCACGGTGCGCTCGCTCGGTTATGTGCTGGATTCGGTGGAGAGCTGAGTTGGGCCTGGGCATGGGCGCTTGAAGTAAGCGCCGTCACCCGGCATAGGCGCGGGTGAATCCTCCCAGCCAAAAAGGATCGCCGCCATGAAGGTTCGCGTCATCATCAGCCTCAAGAACGGGGTGCTCGATCCGCAGGGCCGGGCCATCCATCATGCCATCGAAGGGCTTGGCATCCACGGCGTGCAGGATGTCCGCGCGGGCAAGGTGATTGAGCTTGAGGTCGATGCCAGCGTGACCGATGCCGATCTTGAAACGATGTGCAAGCAGCTGCTCGCCAACACGGTGATCGAGAATTACCGGATCGAACGGATGGCTGCGGCGGAGACGGTCTGATGAGCGCCTTTCGCTCGGCCGTCATCACTTTCCCCGGCTCGAACTGCGACCGCGACATGGCGGTGGCGCTGGAACAGATCTGCGGCGGCGAAGTTCACCGGGTATGGCACGGCGACGCCGCCCTGCCCGATCGGCTCGATTTCATCGCACTACCCGGCGGCTTTTCCTACGGCGACTACTTGCGTTCCGGCGCGATGGCGGCGCGCAGTCCGATCATGCAGGCGGTGATCGATGCGGCAGGCCGCGGTGTTCCGGTGCTTGGGGTGTGCAACGGGTTCCAGGTGCTAACTGAAGCGGGGCTTCTGCCCGGCGCGCTGCTGCGCAATGCGGGCATGAATTTCGTCTGCCGCGAAGTGGCGCTGACGGTCGAGACCAGCCAGAGCCTGTTTACCGCCGGTTATAGCCAGGGCCAGGAGATCACGATCCCGGTTGCGCATCATGATGGCAACTATTTTGCCGACGCCGCTACGCTTGACCGGATTGAAGGCGAAGGCCGCGTCGCCTTCCGGTATGCCGAGGAGGTCAACGGATCGGCGCGGCAGATCGCCGGAGTTCTTAACGCGGCGGGCAACGTACTGGGCATGATGCCGCATCCCGAACGGATGATCGAGCCCGCGCAAGGCGGCAGCGATGGCCGCGCGCTGTTTGAAAGTGTGGTGAAGGGCTTGGTCGCCGCATAAACCTCATCCCGGATACAACCGGGACCGGTTCAGGCATGCGCTCGCAGCTTATCCTTGAACAACGCGCGCGCTTCGATGGCGGGCATCGGGCGGCCGAAGTAATAGCCCTGGATTTTGCGGCAGCCGAGGCCGCGGATGATCTCGAGCTCGCGTTCGGTCTCGACCCCTTCGGCGGTGGTCGACATCTCAAGGCTTTCCGCCATCGCCACCACAGCGCGAATGATCGCGAGGCTTTCCGGACTGCCCGCCGAAGCGCCCTGGACGAAGGTGCGATCGACCTTGATTGTCGAGAAGCGCAAATCGCGGATGTAGGCGAGCGAGGAATAGCCGGTGCCGAAATCGTCGAGCGCGACCCCGCAGCCCAGCGACATGATCTGTTCGAGCGCCGCCCGGGCAGTCGTTGCATCGCGCACGAAAATCGATTCGGTCACTTCGATCTCCAGCCGCTGCGCGGGCAAACCGCTGGCGCTGAGCGCCTGGACAACGCTGGAAATGAACCCGGGATCGAGCAGCTGCTCGCCCGACACGTTGACCGCGACCTTGATGCTGCTGGGCCAGCGCACGGCTTCCATGCAGGCCTCGCGCAGCACCCATTCGCCGATCGGCACGATCAGCCGGGTGTCTTCGGCCAGCGGGATGAACTTGACCGGACTTACCATGCCATGCTCTTCGCTGTGCCAGCGGATCAGGGCTTCGAAGCTGACGATGGTTTCGTCCACGGCATCGACCACCGGCTGGTAATTGACTGTGAACTCGTTGAGCTCAAGCGCGCGGCGGAGCGAGAATTCAAGCTTGCGGCGCTCTTCGGCATGGGCATGGAGCGCGGGTTCGTAGCCGAAGTGCTGGCCGCCACCTTCTTCTTTCGAACGATAGAGCGCCAGGTCGGCATTGCGCATCAGGGTTTCAACCGTGGTCCCGTCGCGTGGGCCGATCGCTGAGCCGACACTGGCACCGATGTAAAGGGTGTGGTGATCGACCTCGTACGGCCGCGACAGCATTTCGATCACCGCCAGGGAGACCCGCTCGACCCGGCTGTGGTCCGAAGCATCGCGGATCACCACCGCAAATTCATCGCCGCCGAGACGCCCGCACAGCTCGTTTTCGGTGACCAGCGCTTTCAAGCGTTCCGAAACCCGCGCCAGCAGCTTGTCGCCAACCAGGTGGCCGAGCGTATCGTTGACTGCCTTGAACCGATCAAGGTCGATCATCAGGAAGGCGCACTTGGTCCGCCACTGATCGGCATAGCGCATCGCTTCGCCCAGCGCCTCGGTCACCATCATCCGGTTGGGCAACCCGGTCAACGTATCGAACCGCGCCATGTGCGCGATCTTTTCCGAACTCTCGCGCTGCTCGGTGACGTCCGAGCCGACCCCGCGAAAACCATCGAAATTGCCGCTGTCGTTGAACTTGGGGGTGCCTGAAATTTCCCACCAGCGCTGCTGGCCGCCGATCGTCACCCGCACCAGCAGGTTGGAAAAGCTTTCGCGCCGTTTGAGCCGCTCCGCCAGATCATGCAGGCTCGAGGGGAATTGCCCAGTATCCCAGGCCGGTCCGGCAATCAGCTGGATGAAGGGCTTGCCGTCGATCTCTTCGGTCGACAGGCCCAGTGCGAAGGCAAAGCGCGGGCTTACCGAGCGAACCCGGCGCGAGGTATCGATCTGCCACAGCCAATCAGCCTCACCCTCTTCGAATTCGCGCAAGAGCATCGAGACGACTTCGTTCTTCTCCGCCATCGCGCTTTCCGCGATCCGCGCGGTCAGGAACGAGCGCGCATTTTCGATCGCGCCAAGGGTGATCATGATCCCGAAAAACAGCGCCAGAACGGCCATTCCGTAATTGTGACCGAACGCGAAGCTGGCGATCGCCGAAAGCGCGACGATCCCGCTGAAGACCACGTTGGCAAGCGGTACCGCCGGCAGCAAGACCGCCGCCGCAGTCATCAGCATGGCCGTGATCGCCCACAGTTCGAGCCGCTGCATGGGATCGCCAAAGGGTGCGAAGGCGGCCATCGGCGCGACCCACACCAAGGCGTTGCCCACTGCACTGATCGTCTGCTTGTTGACCTCGTCGCGGCCGATGCGGCGCTGGTCGACGTCGGCCAAGCCGCTGTCGATGCTGGCGCCGTAAAACAGGCTGATGCCAAGCGCGATCAGCCAGGCCGCCAGTGCCGCGATGTTCACTTCGTTGAAGTAGACCATGGCAACTGCGATCGCCGCGGTCAGGTGTGACAGGATGCGGACCTGCGATGCCCGGGCCAGACTGGAATACTGCAGCCCGCGCAAGCGGCCCCAGTCGCCGTCGGCAGGATCGGCGAGCCCCAGCACTGCCATCACAGGCAGCGACTTGGGCAGCGCGGTTGAACTGGGCATTTTCTTCCTGGTCACACCCAGGCGTTTACCCTGCAATCGTTAGCAGCGCGTAAAGGCTAAGCGTCGGGCGGCGCGGAAAATTGTCGCGATTTGCAGTTAATGCGCAAAAGATCAGCGCTTGCCGATGATCGTCTTCTCGAAGTCAGGCATTTCAGACTGACGCTTGTCGGCCGCGCTCAGCTCCTCGTCAAAATGCATCGGCCGCGCCAGCGACAGGCCATCGGCCGCCTTCACCTCGTCGGCATAGGGCGCGTCGGCTCGGCGATTCCGGTCGCGCTCGATGCTTTGCGCGGTCACGATATCGCGCACCTTGCGCATCCGGCGGAACATCGGGATCGGCACTCCGACGATCGAAAAGAGCAGCAAAACCAGATATATTGCGCCGTTCATTGCCTGCCCCCCTTCGATCTGCAGCGAAGCCTACTCGACAGTAACCGACTTTGCGAGATTCCTCGGCTGGTCGACATCGGTGCCCTTCACGCAAGCGACGTGATAGGCCAGCAGCTGCACCGGGATCGCATAGACCAGCGGCGCGATCAGCGCGTGGACTTTGGGCATCTCGATCGTCGCGAGGCAGCCCTCGCCCGCTTCGTCAATGCCTTCGCGGTCAGAGATCAGCACCACCTTGCCGCCGCGCGCGCGCACTTCCTGCATGTTCGACACGGTCTTTTCGAACAACGGCCCTGATGGGGCGAGCACGATCACCGGAACGGCTTCATCGATCAGTGCGATCGGCCCGTGCTTCATTTCACCCGATGCATAACCTTCGGCATGAATGTAGCTGATTTCTTTCAGTTTCAATGCGCCTTCCAGCGCCAGCGGATAGTCCTGCCCCCGGCCCAGATAAAGCACATCGCGCGCCGGGGCGATCAGGGGGGCCATCGCCGCAATCTCGTCGTCGTGGCCCAGCGCGGCGTTGAGCATGGCCGGCGCTTCGAGCAGATGCTTGACCACCTCGGCCTCCTCCGCGCGGTCCATCCGTCCGCGCTTGACCGCCATGTGTGCGGCGAGCGCGGCGAGCACCGCCAGCTGGCAGGTGAACGCCTTGGTCGAAGCGACGCCGATTTCGGGTCCAGCATGCGTGGGCAGCAGTAAGTCGGCCTCGCGCGCCATCGAGCTGGTCGGCACGTTGACCACCACCGCGATGGTCTGTCCCTGTGCCTTGCAGTGGCGCAGCGCGGCGAGCGTATCGGCGGTCTCCCCGCTTTGCGAGATGAATAGAGAAAGCCCGCCCGGCTCCATCACCGGTTCGCGGTAACGGAACTCGCTTGCAAAATCGATGTCGGCGGGGAGGCGCGCGAACTGTTCGAACCAGTACTTGGCGACCATCCCGGCGTAGTAGCTCGTCCCGCAGGCGACGATGGTAACACGGTTGATGCTCGACAGGTCGAAATCGAATTGCGGCAAGGCCACGGTCTGATCGACCTGGCGGATGTAGCTGCGCAAGGTCTGCGCCACGACGGTCGGCTGCTCGAAGATCTCCTTCTGCATGAAGTGGCGGTAATTGCCTTTCTCGATCTCCGCCGCCGAAGCACCCGAGGTGGTGATCTCACGGGTGACCGGGTGGTTGCCCTTGTCATAGATTTGCGCGCCTTCGCGGGTGATCACCACCCAGTCGCCCTCATCGAGGTAAGCGATCTTCTGGGTGAGCGGCGCCAGCGCCAAGGCGTCCGAGCCAAGGTAGGTCTCACCTTCTCCGTACCCCACCACCAGCGGCGAGCCGAGCCGCGCACCGATCAGCATGTCGGGATGGGTGCGGAAGGCGATGGCGAGCGCAAAGGCCCCGCGCAACTGCGGCAGCGCAGCCTTGACCGCGTCTTCCGGGCTTGCACCTGCTTCGACCTGCTCGGAGATGAGATGCGCGACAACCTCGCTATCGGTCTCGCTTTCGAACCTGCGCCCGCGCGCGCTCAAGGCATCGCGCAGCTGGCGGAAGTTCTCGATGATCCCGTTATGGACCAGCGCCAGCTCGGCGGTGGCGTGCGGATGGGCATTGGCCGCGGTCGGCGCGCCGTGCGTCGCCCAGCGGGTGTGCGCGATCCCGGTGGTGCCGGGCGCGGGATGCGCCGCCAGTTCGCGCACCAGATTGACCAGCTTGCCCGGCGCGCGGCGGCGGATCAGTTCGCCATCATATACTGTGCAAACCCCGGCGCTGTCATAGCCACGATATTCCATCCGCCGCAGTCCATCGACCAGCCGGTCCGCGACCTGTTCCTTGCCGACGATGCCGATAATTCCGCACATGAGGATACGCTTTCGTTAGAGTGTGTAAGGAACGCGGATGCCGGGCATTTCGGCCGGGAAGTCCTTGGTGTTTCGGGTGATGAGGATCGCGCCGTTCACTTGCGCGCTGGCCAGTATATAGGCGTCCATCAATTTCATTTTGGTGCGGTGGCGGATGTCAGCTGCGGCCATCGCGATGCGCGCGTCGATTTCGACGACATCAAACGGCCCGATTGCTTGCCGTACTACATCGCGGCGCTCAAGCGTTTCGCCAGCGAGTACCTCGGTCCATACGATTCGGCTGATCCGATGCCGCCGATAGCGCGATAGCTCGGCGCGGGCCTGGGGATGGTCCTTAAGCCAATCGATCAGGATATTTGTGTCAAAAAAAGGGTCCGACACTGGATCAGAGGTCTTCGTATGGCGTGCGATCCTCGCGGATAGCGAGCTGGTACTCTAGCCCATCCGGGATGTCGTCACGATCCTTCCAAAGGCCGGCACCACGCTCGATCCAGCTCTTGTTACCGTCCGCCGGAGACTGCGCCTTGTAAGCGCTCACCGCCTCGCGCAGCACCGACGCGCGTGACTTGCCTTGCTCACTGGCAAGTTGGTCAAGCCACTTGATGTCTTCATCGGGCAAGTCGGCAAGGATGCGGGTCATTGATATCTTGATATCATATCATGATATCATGTCAAGCGCGCTTGCAGCATGATCGATCATGGCTAACCTGACCCCCGATCAATTTGGGGGAAGCCACTATGCGCACCGTAGCCAGCATTGCCTTGACCTTGGCGCTTATGTCATTTGCGCCCGCCAAGGCGGCACCGGCAAGCGCGACTGCAGAAAGCGATCTTCCGAACTTCGTCAAGATGGAGCCCGGGCGGCCGCATGCAGCAGAGCTCGATCAGGGGATCGCCCTGCTCCAATCCGGCAAGCCAGCCCAGGCCGAAGCGATCTTTTCGGTGATCATCGCCGACATGGAAAAGACCCACGATCCTGCCGTGCCGTTTCGCTGCGTCTTCACCGAATCTGTCCAGCAAACTATCGCCTACACCACCAGGGAACTTGGCCAGAAAACCTTCATCGTCGGGAGCGATGTGTGGTGCACAGCACTGTGGGGCAAGGGTTTTGCCCTGATCGACCTGCGGCGTTCGGAGGAGGCCGGCACATTCCTTGCCCGCTCGGTCGAAATGATGCCGGTGAACGCGCATTTCATCAATGAATATGCCGAGTGGTACAAATCCAAGCGGGAATGGAAGGCGAGCTACGATCTGTTCCTGCGAGCCTGGCACACCGTCGGCCACGATGCGCAGGGAACCGACCGCAAGATCGCCGCGCGCGCGCTGCGCGGGATGGGCTACAACCTGATCGAGCAGGGCGATCTGGACGGAGCCGAACGCTTGTACCGCCAGTCGCTCGATTACGAACCCGAAGCCGCGGGCAAGGTCCAGCAGGAGCTCGATTATATCAAGGAGCAGAAGGCGAAGGCGAGCAAGCTCTCCTGATCCCGGCTACTTCTTCTCCGCCGCCTTCTTCTTTTTCATCGCATCGTGGAAGCGGTCAGCCCAACCGGGTTTGACCAATTGTTCGCCGCGCACCAGCCGCAGTTCGCCCGGTGCCACGTCGCGGGTCACCGCGCTGCCGGCGGCGACGATCGCGTCCGCGCCGATTTTGACCGGGGCGACCAGCGCGGAGTTGCTGCCGATGAAGGCACGCTCGCCGATCACGGTCTTGTACTTGAAATAGCCGTCGTAATTGCAGGTGATCGTGCCTGCGCCGATGTTGGCCCCCGCCCCGACCTCGGCATCGCCGATGTAAGACAGGTGGTTGGCCTTGGCGCCCGCACCCAGGACCGACTTCTTGACCTCGACGAAGTTGCCGATCTTGGCTTTCTCCCCCAGCACCGTGCCGGGGCGCAGCCGGGCGAAGGGGCCGACTTCGCAGCCTGAGCCAATCACCGCGCCTTCGATATGGCAATTGGCGCGGATTTTGACACTGTCGGCCACGGTGACCCCGGGACCGAAGACCACGTTAGGCTCAATCAGAACATCACGGCCAAGCTTGGTATCCCAGGCGAACCACACCGTTTCGGGCGCGACCAGCGAAACGCCGTCGCCCATCGCTTGGCGGCGGCGCACCGCCTGCCAGCGGCCTTCCGCCTCGGCCAATTCGGCGCGACTGTTGATCCCGGCCACTTCGTCGGCGTGGGTTTCAATCACCGCGCTGACCCGGCCCTGCTTCATGCCCAGCATCACGATATCGGGCAGGTAATATTCGCCCGCCGCGTTGTCGTTGGTCACCTTGGCGAGCAGCGGGAACAGGTCCTCCGCGCGCACCGCCATCAACCCCGAATTGCACAGATTGATCTGGCGTTCGGTTTTCGAGGCATCCTTGAATTCGACCATCTTGGCGATGGTGCGGTGGTCCTCGCTGACGATCCGCCCGTAGGCTCCCGGGTCAGCGGGCCGGAACCCCAGCACCACGCACAGCGGCCGGTCTGCCTCGTGCAGCCGGTCAAGCATCCGCTGCATCGTTGCCGCCGTCACAAATGGCACATCGCCGTAAAGGATCAGTACGTCGCCTTCGAACCCTGCCAAGGCCGCCTCGGCTTGCTGCACCGCGTGGCCGGTGCCAAGCTGCGGGTCCTGCACCGCGATCGTCGCGCGGTCACCCAGCTGCGTCTCAAGCTGTTCGCGGCCATGCCCTGCCACCACCACCGAACGCGCTGGCGAAAGCTCGGCCGCGCTGGCCAGCAGGTGCTCGATCATCGGCCGCCCCGCGATGGGATGCAGCACCTTGTGCAGATCGCTTTTCATGCGGGTGCCCTTGCCCGCGGCGAGGGTGACGATAGCCAGAGGTGTTTGCGCGCTCATGCGGCAGCACATGCCACCAATTGATTGCACTTTCCACAACGCGCGTGCGAGAGGGCCGGCGATGACCATTCCTTTCGATATCGTCGGCTTCGACCTTGACGGCACTTTGCTCGATACCGCGCGCGATCTTGGCGCGGCGGTGAACCATGCCTTGGCCCGGATCGGCCGCGCGCCGGTACCGCTGAACGAGGTCGCGGGGCTGATCGGCGGCGGGGCGCGGCTGATGCTGAGCCGTGCGTTGGCCTTGACCGGCGGCGATCAGGGCATCGATCAGGACGCGCTGTTTGCCGAGCTGCTCGCTTTTTACGAAGCGAACATCGCGGTCCACACCGCGCTCTACCCCGGCGGTGCGGCGATGCTCGATGCGCTTGGTGCCGCGGGGATCAGAATCGCGGTGGTGACCAACAAGCGCCAGTGCATGACCGACAAGCTATTCGCCGAGCTCGGCCTGACAGAGCGGTTTGCCTGCGTGATCGGTGCCGGGACCTATCCGCTCAAGCCCGCCCCCGATGCACTGCTTGCCATGGTCGAGCGGTGCGGCGGCGGGCGCGCGGCTTTCGTGGGCGATACCACCTTCGATACCGGTGCTGCCCGCGCCGCCGGGCTGCCGTCCATCGCGGTGAGCTTCGGGTTCTGCGATGCCCCGCCGCATGAGCTGGGGGCCGACGCGGTGATCGATCATTTCGACGAACTGGTCCCGGCGCTGCAGCGATTCGCTGTGTAGCCGATTTGATCCGGCCGGCCTGACGCTAGGGAACGCGGCGCTGCACAGGCCCGTATTGCCAGCCCTGCCCGGCCATGCCATGCCGCGCCCGCTTCCCCTGCGGGGATCTACCATTTCAGCGGAGACTTTTCCCATGACCATTTCGTTCAAGGATCGCGTCGCGATTGTTACCGGCGCCGGCGGCGGGCTGGGCCGTGCCTATGCACTCGAACTCGCCAAGCGCGGCGCCAAGGTGGTGGTCAACGACCTCGGCGGATCGCGCGATGGCACCGGCCATTCGGACGCGGCGCTGAAGGTGGTTGAAGAGATCAAGGCCGCAGGCGGCGAAGCAATGCCGAACGGCGGCTCGGTCACTGAAATGGCGCAGATGGAAGAAATGGTCGCCAAGACCGTCGAGGCCTGGGGCGGCGTTCACGTGCTGATCAACAACGCCGGGATCCTGCGCGACAAGAGCTTCGCCAAGATGACCATGGAAGACTGGAAGCTGGTCATCGACGTTCACCTCAACGGCAGCGCTACCTGCACCAAGGCGGTGTGGGACCTGATGCGCGAGCAGAACTATGGCCGCATCCTGATGACCGCAAGTTCGACCGGACTTTACGGCAACTTCGGCCAGGCCAATTACGGCGCGGCCAAGCTAGGCCTCGCCGGACTGACCAAGACGCTTCACCTCGAAGGCGCGAAGTACAACATCCGCTGCAACACGCTGGCTCCGGTCGCGGGCACGCGCATGACCGAAGACCTCGGCATGCCCGAAGCGCTGTTCAATGCCTTGAAGCCCGAAAACGTCGCGCCGATGGCCTTGTACCTGGTCAGCGAGGATGCGCCGACCAACATGATCTGCGGCGCTGGCGCAGGCGCTTACCACGCCGCTTATGTCACGCTGACCCCCGGCATCGCCCTTCCGGCAGACGAGCGCACCCCCGAAGGCATCGCCGCCAACTGGGAGGCGATCATCGACCGCACCGGCGAGACCGTGCCGCAGTCGGGCAGCGAGCAGTCAGGCGCGGTGATGGCCGCGCTGGCAGAGATCGGCGGACTTGGTTGATCGCCGCGCTGTATTGACACAGTAACACAGTTAGGGCATCCTCTCCCGATTATAACAGGGAGAGGATGCCCATGTATTCCGAAGCAGACCTGCAATCGGCCGTTGGTGCCGGTGCATTGAGCCATGAGGCGGCGGAGGCATTTCGCGCTCACGCCGCGGGCATGCGCACCGCGCCGGTCGCCGATGAAGAGCATTTCCGGCTGATTACCGGATTCAACGATATTTTCGTGACCATCGCGGCTGTGCTGCTGCTGGTCGCCTGCGCCGGCATCGGTGAAGCGATTGCGCCGGGCGTTGCCGGAGTGCTGGTCGCAGCGGCGGCTTGGGGGCTGGCTGAATTCTTCACCGCCAAGCGCCGCATGGCGCTGCCTTCGATCGTGCTGCTGCTCGCCTTCGTTGGCGGGGTTGCGGCGGTGCCGATCAATTACCTGGCCGAAACCAATGCCGATCTTGGCGAACAGGCCAGAGTGCTGATCGCGGCCGGGATCGGCGCGCTTGCAGCCGGCGCGGCGTGGCTGCACTGGCGGCGCTTCATGGTCCCGATTACCGTTGCCGCAGGTGCCGCAGCAGTGGCCGCAACGGTCATTGCACTGGTCCTGTCGGTAGCGATGGGGGGGCGGATAGATCACGATCCCGAGCCAGTCCTGCTGCCGCTAATCTTCGTCTGCGGGCTTGCCGTATTTGCCTTTGCGATGCGCTGGGACATGTCCGACCGGGCGCGTGAGACCCGGCGCAGCGATGTCGCCTTCTGGCTTCACCTGCTCGCCGCGCCGATGATCGCGCACCCGCTGTTCCACTGGCTGGGGGTGACCGGGGGCGAGAATATCGGCGCTGCCGCAGCCATCGGCGTGCTGGCTATCTACGTGCTGATGGGCGTGGTTGCACTGGCGGTCGATCGCCGCGCGCTGCTGGTCTCGGCGCTGGCCTATGTGCTGATCGCGATGACTTGGCTGTTCGACCGGTTCGGCATGGTTGAACTCAACGTCGCGGTGACCGGGCTGGTCATTGGCTCGGCGCTTCTCGCGCTGTCGGCCTTCTGGACCCCGATCCGTTCGGCATTGGTCCAGCGCTTGCCCGGCGAACTTCGCGGATTGCTCCCACAGGGAGCAGTCCTCGCCGCCTGACAATAATACGCTTCGGGCAGGCCTGAATTGGGCTTGCCCGAAGTCGCTGGGCGGTTAGACCTGTGCCCCAAGGGGGGACAGGGGATGGCAAGCAAGCAAGCCGAAGTACAGTCAGGGCCGCTCAGCGCATTCGCGTTGATCGGATATATATTCCTCGGCTTGTTCATTTTCGTTGCCGTGGTGCTGACGCTGTTTTCGCTGCTGCTGGTGATCCGCTGGGGTTCGACCAGCTATTACGCGGTCAGCACCGATTTCTACGCCTTTGACGCGGGCGCGCTGGTATTCCTGGTCGGTGCCGGGCTGACCAGCACCGCAGCAGTATCGCTGTGGACCTGGCGCGCGGCGGCCAACCTGCTCGACTGGCATATTCGCGGGTTCAGCTATACCCCGGCCTGGGCGGCGCTGGCCTATTGGGTGCCCGGCGTGAATTTGGTGGTCCCGGCCCGGGTCATGCGCGAACTGTGGAACCTCAGCGACGGCGAGATCCCCGAACTGGCCCGCCAGACCGTCGGGCTGGTCACCGCCTGGTGGTCGTGCTTCGTGATCGGCTGTCTGGTCCACAGCCTGCTCGCCTTCGTGGTGATCCTGCCGTTCCTGACCGGGATCCACGTCACCAATCTGCCCGGCGCGAACTATGCGCTGTTCTGCTTCGGCACCGCGATGCTCGCGCTGGCTGCCTTCAATCTGATCCGCATCATGCGCCGGATCACCGTGGCTCAGCGCAGCACGACGCAGGTGGGCGATACCTTTGCCTGAGCGGCTGGTCTAAACCACCACCTTGAGCAACCTTCGTTCGAGCGGGAACAGCACGCCGGCCAGTTCATGCCCGCGCTTGAGGACTTGGCCGCCCTCACCGAACAGGGTCCACATGCCTTGTTTGCTGCGCAGCGCCGGGCGTTTCTCGATCCGCACCTGCGGGCGCTCGGCGGCGCGGCGAAAGCCGCTGAACGCAGCGGCATCGGCGGTGAAGTCCATCGCATAATCGCGCCATTCGCCTGCGGCGACCATGCGGCCGTAGAGATCGAGGATGCGTTGCAGTTCTTCGCGCTCAAACCCCACCTGCAGCACGCGGGCTGGATGGGGAAAGGGCGTGATGATCGCACTCAAGCGCGCTTGGCTCCGCGCGACTTCTTCGCCGCAGCCTTGGCCGCGAGCGCATCGCGCTCTTCCAGCAGCTGGGCCAGCCGCTTCTGCATCGTTTCCATCTCGCACTGCAGCAGTTCGAGCTTCTGCGTGGCGGGATCGAAGCGTTCGCTGCACGGCGTGCCATAAGGGACGAAATGCTGCGTTTCGGGCTTCACCTCAACCAGCGTCGGCTTGGCCGGGATACCGACCATCGTCGCGCCTTCGGGGACGTCCTTGGTGACTACGGCATTGGCCCCGATCCGCGCGCCGCGGCCCACTTCGATCGGACCAAGGATCGCCGCGCCAAGGCTGACGATCACATCGTCGCCGATGGTCGGATGGCGTTTACCGCCCAGGCCGTTGGTCGGATTGGTCCCGCCCAGTGTCGAGCCCTGGTACATGGTCACGTTGTCGCCGATCTCGGCCGTCTCTCCGATCACCACGAAGCCGTGGTCGATAAAGAAATTCCGTCCGATCTTCGCGCCCGGATGGATGTCGATCGCGGTCAGAAAGCGGCTGATGGTGTTGATCAGCCGCGCCGCAAAGAACAGCTGCGCCTCGAACAGCCAGTGCGCCGCCTTGTGCAGCCCCAGCGCCAGCACGCCGGGGTAAAGCAGCACTTCCCAGCGCGAACGCGGGCTGGGATCGCGCGCCACGATCGAATCCAGATAGCGGGTCAGTTCGTCAAACATCTTGCCCCTCTTTTTCCATGCAGCGCCGGCTAAAGCAAGCGCGGCTCCGCAGGCCCCTGCAGCGTCTCCAATGCCTCGCGCCAGACCCCTAGAGTCGGGGCGACCTTGCGCTCAAGGCTCAGCCGGTCGATCGTCTCGACCAGCTGCTCGACGGCAAGATGGGTACGCTGAGTGCGCGGCACAAGGTATTCGGCCGCATCGGGCCCCAGCGCCAACGCACGGTTCTCGGCATGGACGGCAATCAACTGGGCAAGCTGCTCGTCGTCGGGCGTGCCGATCGCCAGCGCCAATGCCGAACCGACCCGCGAGGCGAGGTCAGGCAGCGTAATCCGCCATTCGCCCGTGCTGCTCGAGCGGACCAGCAGCAGCGGCGTGGCGCTTTCCTGCGCGCGGTTCCAGCGGTGGAACAGTTCGGTTTCGTCGATCAGGTCGGCATCGTCGATTGCCTCACCGCCGCCAATTTCGCTGAACAGGACCGCGATTAGCGACTTGCCAGAGCGCGGCGGTCCGCTCAGCACCGCAGTGCGAAACGGCCAGCCGGGTGCGACTTGCAGCGCTTCGAGCACCGCGCGGTTGTCATTGCCAAGCGCGATATGGCGCGGGGTCCCCTGCCCCGCCTTCAGCGGCAGCGCGATCTGCGACATCAGCGTTTGATCGAGAGCGCGTTAGCCCCGACCGACACCTTGAAGCCGCGCGCGCGCAGCGCATCGGCAAGGGTTCCGATCTCGCCTTCGTAAGTCACCCGCATCAGAGAGGTTCCGCCCATCGCGAGGCTGGTGGTTGACGCACCCTTGACCCCCGGGGCCGAGCGCACCGCGCCCAGCGCCGCATCGACCGCACCCGCATCGGGCGAAGCGAACTGGACGGTAAAGGTGTGCGTTTCCGCCGGTGCCGCACTGGGCACCGCGCTGGCGGCCGGGCTGGCGCCGTCGCTCGGCGTTGCGCCTGGTGTCGCGGTCTGGCTGGGCGCCTGGCCCGCAGCAATCAGCGCGGCGAGGCCCGGATCGAGCTGCGGGCGCACGTTGAGCGAGCTATCGGGCTTCAACCGTCCATCGGCGAGCGCGGCGGCGTACATCTGGTCGATCCGCCCAACGCCATCGGCGAGCATGGCCGGCACGCCGGCTTCATCGTTCGCGGTCAGCGTCACGCTGGCAAGGAACGTGTTGTCCGGGCCATAGCGCGCGGTGAAAGTGCCGCGCACCGGCCCGCCCGGCCACTGCCGTTCAAGCCGGGCTTCGGGGATGACCACGTCGCTCGCGCCGAACTGGTCGAGCACGTTGCGCCACCAGGCGCGGCTGCGGCGGCCGGGCTGACCGGCGGTCAGCAGCAGCGAATCGCCGCCCGCCCCGATCGGCCGCACGTAATCGATCCCGCTGGTCCCGCTGCGATATTCGGCCCAGGCCTTCTGCCATGCGCCCTTGACCTCGAACACTTGCGCGGTGCCGCCCGTATACAGCACCGGGATAACCAGCATCTGCGCCGAATGCTTGACCCCGCTGCCGCCGTTCCCGCCCAGATACTGCCCGGCGCGCGACCGGTCGAACACCACGCTCAGCGTGGCGATGTAGCGGTGCGGGCCGACCTGTTCTTTCTCGACCACGATCGCCGAGACCATCGACTGGATCGAGCCTTCGTCCATGCTTGGCCCGCCAGCCTTCTTCCAGGCCTCGCGCGCGGCGAGCGCCCAGCCCTTGTTGCGCGCATCCAGCCCGTTATCGCCGGTGGTGTTCACCGCGACCCCGTTGACCTGGATATCGCTGGTACTGGCCAGCGGCACGATCCCGCGATCACCCTCGATCTGCGCCAACAGCTGCGGCCCGGTTAGCGCGATCAAGGCGGCAAGTCCCACGCCGAAAATCACGGTCGCGGCAGTCGCGGGGCGCCTCGGCAAGAGGTTCAGGAAGGGTGGAGCACTGGCCATCGGGGAAAACAGGGTGCCTTTTGCCCAAAGGTGCATGGAAATCCAAGCCGTAAAGCGTTACGCGGCTGGCGATGTCCGAAAAGAGCTACACTTACGAGCAAGCCGGTGTCTCGATCGCCGCGGGGAACGCGCTGGTCAAGGCGATCGGCCCCTTAGTCAAGGCGACCGCGCGGCCCGGTGCCGATGCTGAGATCGGCGGCTTCGGCGGCTTCTTCGATCCGCGCGCGGCGGGCTACAAGGATCCGCTGCTGGTCGCCGCAAACGACGGGGTCGGAACCAAGGTCAAATTGGCGATCGACCACGACCGGCATGACCGGATTGGCGAAGACCTGGTCGCGATGTGCGTCAACGATCTGATCGTCCAGGGCGCCGAGCCGCTGTTTTTCCTCGACTATTTTGCCACCGGCAAGCTTGAGACCGGTGTCGCCGAGCGGGTCGTCGCCGGGATCGCCGAAGGCTGCAAGATCGCCGGCTGCGCGCTGATCGGCGGCGAAACGGCGGAAATGCCGGGGATGTACGCTGCAGGCGACTATGACCTTGCCGGTTTCTGCGTCGGCGCGGTCGAGCGCGGCGAACAGCTGACCGGCGACAAGATCGCGGCGGGCGACGTGCTTTTGGGACTCGCCAGCAGCGGCGTCCATTCGAACGGCTATTCGCTGGTCCGGCGGCTGGCGGCGGACAAAGGCTGGCGGATGGACCGCCCGGCGCTGTTCGATCCCGAACGCCTGCTGATCGACCACCTGATCGAGCCAACCAAAATCTACGTGAAGAGCCTGCTCCCGGTAGTGCGCGGCGGGCGGATTCACGCGCTGGCGCACATCACCGGCGGCGGCCTCCTTGAAAACGTGCCGCGGGTACTGCCCGAGGGCCTGCACGCGCGGATCGATGCCGGTGCCTGGGAGCAAGCGCGGCTGATGGCCTTCCTCCAGGCGCAGGGCAACATCGAGCCTGCGGAAATGGCGCGGACTTTCAACTGCGGGATCGGCATGGTTGTCGCCGTCGCGGCAGACGATGCCGCTGTGGTTGCGGCCGAATTGGAAGCGGCGGGCGAGACCGTCCACGTGATCGGCGCGGTCGAGCACGGACCGCGCGGCTGCACCGTGCAGGGCGCCGACGAGGTGTGGAGCGCACGCGGCGCATGGGAAGCTTCGCACCTTGGCTAGTCGCGCCAAGGTCGCCGTGCTCATCTCGGGCAGCGGCACCAACATGGCGGCGCTGCTTTATGCCAGCCGGGGCGAAAACTGCCCGTTCGAGATATGCCTCGTCGCTTCGAACAATCCCGACGCGGGGGGGCTCAAGCTCGCCGCAGCCGAGGGCGTTTCCACTTTCGCACTTTCGCACAAAGGCATGGACCGCGCGGCGCACGATGCCGCTATGGACGCGGCGATCCGCGCAAGCGGAGCCGAATATGTCGCGCTCGCCGGGTACATGCGGATCCTCACCCCGGAATTCGTCGGCGGATGGCAGGGCCGAATGATCAATATCCACCCTTCGCTGCTGCCCAAATACCCCGGACTGCACACGCACGATCGCGCGTTGGAAGCTGGGGATAGCCATGGTGGCTGCTCGGTCCATCAGGTCACCGCGCAGCTCGATGCCGGGCCCCTGCTCGGCCAGACGGCGGTGGCAGTACAGCCGGGGGACAATGCCGACAGCCTCGCCGCGCGGGTGCTGATCGCCGAGCATCAGCTTTACGCGCGCTGTCTGGCTAACTTGATTGCCTCCGCCGAATCGCCCGACCGGCTGATCGCCGAAGTTCGCAGCCGAGCCATGGCATTGGCTCAAGCCGACGAGGTCACCAGCCACGGTATGCCGTGCTTCGGGGTGATCAAGGGCAAGAAGTTCGCTTACGTTTCGAACGATCACCACGGTGACGGCAAGGTGGCGCTGTTGGTCAAAATCTCGGGCGTGGACGAACAGGCCCAGCTGATCGAGGCCGATCCTGGCCGCTATTACCGACCGGCCTATTTCGGCGACAGCTGGATCGGCATCCGGCTCGATCTGGGCGACACCGATTGGGATGCAATTGCCGATTGGCTCGCCCGGTCATGGCGCAGCGTGGCGCCAAAAAAGCTGACGGCAATGATGGATGTTGCCGACAGCTTTTAAGTCAAAACCCGAAAATCCGGACCACAGCCGTTCGTCGTGAGGAGCGGCTTTGCCGCGTCTCGAAGGACCGCGGGCGAGGCCTGACCCTTCGAGACGGCTTCGCCTCCTCAGGGCGAACGGACCTTGAGAGCCGGAAAACTACGGTGACTTGTCGATTAGATCTCGGCGCCGTCCACCAGCGGGCGGCTTTCACGAGTGCCTTTGTAGCGCGCATCGGGCTCGGCCGGGCCGGGCGAGATGATCACGTGATCGGCGTGCACCTCAAGCAGCGTGCCAACGAACGGCCAGTCCTCCATCGTGCTGACCCGGTAACTCACCGTATCACCGGCTTTGAAGCTCGCCGCATCGAAATTGAATGCGAAGGGGCAATCTTCGCCGTCTTCACCAGTCGCACCCATTCCGCGCATTGTCGCTCTCCTTTGCGCCAAAATGGCCTCATTGCTCGCAAAAGAAAAGGGCCGCCGGATTGCTCCAGCGGCCCCTTTTCATCGCGAACAGCCAAATCAACCGACGATTTCTTCCGGCTTGAAGAAGTAGGCGATCTCGATCGCGGCGTTCTCTCCGCTGTCGCTGCCGTGGACGGTGTTTTCGCCGATCGACAGCGCATGGGCCTTGCGGATGGTGCCCTCGGCTGCGTCGGCCGGGTTGGTCGCGCCCATCACGTCGCGGTTGCGGGTTACGGCGTCTTCGCCTTCGAGCACCTGCACCACCACCGGTTCGCTCATCATGAAGTCGCACAGTTCGCCAAAGAACGGGCGCGCGCTGTGCACCGCGTAGAAGCCTTCGGCCTGCTTACGGGTCATATGGATACGCTTCGAAGCGACGACTCGCAGACCGGCATCTTCCAGCATCTGGGTGACCGCGCCGGTCAGGTTGCGGCGGGTGGCGTCGGGCTTGATGATCGAAAAGGTGCGGGTAACCGCCATGTCTCATTCCTTGGAACTGGTTGGGAGGGTGTTCAGTTGGCGCGCCCCTAGCCGGGTTCGCGCGGGGTCGCAAGATCAGGACCCCTTCCAGGATCAGGCTTTGCGCTCCCAGCGGCCGCCGGTCTGCTGCCAATAGTTGCGGGTCGCCTCGTCCTTGCCGTCGAGACTGCGCCAGGTCTGGCGGGCATTTTCGATGCTGGTCTCGTCGAACAACAGGAAGACCCGCTCAAACCCTTCCGCGCCATCGCGCCATTGCCCGTCGGCTAGCGCCAGGTAAGTGGCGCCGTTGGCCGGTTCGAGGCTGTCCGCCAGCAGGATCGGCTGGCGCGCATCGTCCGTTCCGCCCGCCTGGCCATTGGCAAGGAACGTGCCCTTGGGCGCCCACAGCGCGTCGCTGATCCGGGCCAACTGCGCCGCATCGGCCGAGACCACCAGCACTTTGGCCCCGGCTTCACGCATCTTGACCGCAAGCGCGGGCAGCGCGGTTTCGACCGGGCTTTCGCTTAGCTGGTAGAAATCAACCCTCAAGCCCCTCAGCCTTCCAGATTGTCCCGCACAAACCGGTCGAGCACGCGCACGCCGTAGCCGGTCGCGCCCTTGTCCCAGGTCGCGCCGGGCTTGGCCGACCAGGCCATGCCCGCAATGTCGAGGTGCGCCCACGGGGTGCCCTTATCAACAAAGCGCTGGATGAACTGTGCTGCGGTGATCGAGCCGCCTTCGCGCGGGCCCACGTTCTTCATGTCGGCAATCGGGCTATCGATCAGCTTGTCGAATGCCGCGCCCAGCGGCATGCGCCACAGCTTGTCGCCCGAGGCATCGCCTGCTGCGATGAGCTGGCCCGCGAGCTTATCATCGTTTGAGAAGATCCCGGCCTGCTCATGTCCGAGCGAAATGATGATCGCGCCGGTCAACGTCGCCAGATCGACGATCCGCGTCGGCTGGTATTCCTGCTGCACCCAGGTCACGCAATCGCACAGCACCAGCCGCCCTTCGGCGTCGGTGTTGATCACTTCGATGGTCTGGCCCGACATCGAGGTAACGACATCGCCCGGGCGCTGCGCGTTGCCATCAGGCATGTTTTCAACCAGCCCGCAGACGGCGACCACATTGGCCTTGGCCTTGCGCCCGGCGATTGCCAGCATCGCGCCCACAACCGCGCCCGCGCCGCCCATGTCCCACTTCATGTCTTCCATACCGGCTGGCGGCTTGAGGCTGATCCCGCCGGTATCGAAGGTCACGCCCTTGCCGACAAAAGCGCTGGGCTTTTCGCCCGGCTTGCCGCCATTCCATTCGAGCACGAGGATCCGCGCCGGGCGGACCGAGCCTTGCGCCACGCCGAGCAGCGCGCCCATGCCAAGCCTGGCCATTTCGGCATCGTCGAGCACGCGGACCTTGAGCCCGACCGCCTCGGCGCGCGGACGCACGCGTTTGATGAAGCTTTCGGGATAGATGATGTTGGCGGGTTCGGTGACCAGTTCGCGGGTCAATTCGACCCCGTCGGCCAAGGCCGCCTCGACCTGCCACGCGGCTTCGGTGCCGTCGGGCGCGCCGGCGACGCGGATCGTCTTGAGCGAAGCCTGCTGGTCGCTCGGCAGCTTGGTCCGGTACTTGTCATAACGCCAGCCGCGCAGCCGGGCGCCGAGCACCACTGCGGCGGCTTCCTGCACGGAAAGGCCAGCCGCGCCAAGATCGATCGTCACGCTGCTTTCGCCCGAGGCGATGTATTTGGCGGTGATCGCCGCCCCGGCGCGTTCAAGCGCGGCCAGCCGATCCTTTGCCTTGGCCTCACCTGTGCCGGCCAGTGACATCCGCACTACGGCCCCGCCTTGAGCGACGAAGCTTTCGTGAAGCTGGCCGACCTTGCCGGTAAAGCGGCTGGCTGCGGCCGCCGCAGTCACGACCGGGTCAAGCGTAGTTGGCAGCTTGTCCTGCTGGACCAGCAGAGCGACAGGGCTGGTCGTAGCGGCAAGCGGAGCGGTAACAAATTCGATTTGCATGGTTTCTCCCGAAAGGAAAATCGTCCAGTCGCGCCAAAGCGATGCGCGGCGGTGACAGCGTGGATTGCAGTTAGGCGCGGGCGGTGCGATAGGCAAGCCATGCTCCCTTTCCCGCGGCCGCACTGGCTGCATGCCGACCTGTCCGCGATTCGTTCGACCGCCACCGGTGTCGCACTGACGCTCGCCTTGCTGGCCGCGCCAGCGCTGGCGCAGACGCAGGATGCGCCCGACCCGCTGCTGGAGCATCCGCCGTCGGAAGTCGGGACCAATCCCGCGCCGCAGGGCGCCAAGCCAGCCAGCAACGATCAGGTTACGTTCGAAGCCTCGGGCGCGAACTACGATGACAAAGCCAATACCGTCAGTGTGTTTGGCAATGTCATCCTGCGCCGCGGTGACCAGTCTGTCCGCGCCGACGAACTGACGTGGAACCGCAACTCCGGCGAAATCGTCGCAACCGGCAATATCCGCTTCGTCGATGCCGACGGCAACCAGCTGTTCACCGAACGGCTCGAACTGACCGACGAGTTCAAAGCCGGTGCAATGGAGAACATGCTCTACGTTCTGCGCGAAGGCGGGCGCCTGGCGGCACAGCGCGGGACGCGGGGCGAGAACGGCCAGGTGGTGTTGACCAACGCGGCATACTCGGCCTGCGCGGTGGAAGACAGCCAAGGCTGCCCGCACCAGCCGAGCTGGCGGATCACCGCCAAGCGCGTGGTCTTCGATCCCGACAAGAAGACCGTCAAATTCTATGGCTCGCAGATCGAGCTGTTCGGCCTGCGCCTGCTGCCGCTGCCGCCGATCACGATCGCCACCAATGGCCGGCCGATTTCGGGACTGCTGATCCCCGATATCCAACTCAACGCGTCGAACGGGGTCCAGCTGTCCGAAACCTGGTACCAGCGGCTCGGCAATTCGGGCGACCTGGCCGTCACCGGATATCTGTTTACGAAGGCGCTGCCGATGATTTCGGGGCAGTACCGCCAGTTGCTGTCCAACGGGGCGTTTCAGATCACCGGCTACGCCACCCGCAGTTCGCGCATTCCGATTGGCGGCAGCACCCCGACGAACCAGACCGACTTCCGCGGCTATCTCTATGCCAATGGCAAGTTTCAGTTCAGCCCCAACTGGAGCGTGAACTTCAGCATCCGCGCCGCATCCGACCGCACCTTCCTGCGCCGCTATGACATCAGCCGCGACGATCGGCTGCGCTCCAACGTCACACTTGAACGGATCGATCCCGACAGCTATTTCTCGCTCGCCGGCTGGGCGACGCAAACCTTGCGAGTAGGCGACCGCCAGGGCCAGGTGCCCTTCGCGATTCCGGAAATCGACTATCGCCGCCGCCTGACCGATCCGGTGCTGGGCGGCAAGATCCAGCTCCAGTTCAACAGCCTGGCGATCACCCGGACCAGCGGGCAGGATACCCAGCGCGCCTTTGCCAGCGCGCAGTGGGATCTGCGGCGCATCACCCCCTTGGGCCAGGAGGTAACGCTGACCGCGCTGGCCCGCGGCGATGTCTACCATTCGGACGAGAACGCGCTGACCACCACGGTCAGCTATCGCGGCAATCCGGGCTGGGAAACCCGCGGCGTGGCGACGCTGGCGCTGGACGTTAAATGGCCGCTAGTCGGCGGTTTCCTGGGCGGGACGCAGGTCCTGACGCCGCGCTTCCAGATCGTCGCCAGCCCGACGCTGCGCAATCTTGTTGTGCCCAATGAAGATGCGCGCGCGATCGATCTTGAGGATTCGAACCTGTTCGCGCTCAACCGTTTCCCCGGGTATGACCGGATCGAGGACGGTGTGCGGTTCACCTATGGACTCGACTGGCAGTTTGAGCGGCCCGGCTGGCGGGTCAACACCACGATCGGGCAAAGCTATCGGCTGACCAACCTCCCCACCCTGCTGCCCGACGGCACCGGTCTGTCCGAGCGCACGTCGGACATTGTCGGGCGGACCGAAGTGCGGTTCCGCGATGTGGTGAAGTTCACCCACCGCTTCCGGCTCGACAAGGACAACTTCGCGGTGCGCCGCAATGAATTCGATGCGGCGGTGGGAACCCAGCGGACTTACCTCGAAGTCGGCTACCTGCGCCTCAACCGCGATATCAGCGGCGGGATCGAAGACCTTAAGGACCGCGAGGAACTGCGTCTGGCCGGCCGGGTCGGGTTTGCGCGTTATTGGTCGATCTTTGGCTCGGGCGTGTTCGACCTGACCGGAAAGAGCGACGATCCCGCGCTCACCAATGTCGACGGGTTCCAACCGGTCCGCACCCGGCTCGGCGTGGCCTACCAGGACGATTGCCTCGAATTCGACCTGACCTGGCGGCGCGACTATGTTGCGACCGGGGATGCACGCCGGGGCAACACCTTCCAGATCCATATCGCGGTCAGAAATCTGGGCTTCCGGTGATTGGCGAATTCAGAAAGTTGGCAGTCTGTCGCAAAAACGCTATCGGCGCTTGCTCAGCCACGGTTAAGCCTGCGCGCGGCAATGGCCCGGCAACTAGGGCGCGGTATTTCCGCGCGGCATATGGGAATTTTTGATCAGTGACTAA
>JANYEY010000061.1 GCA_025359685.1 Sphingomonadaceae bacterium
GGCGTGCCCGGTCGATGCGATCGTCGAGGGGCCGAACTTCGAATACGCGACCGAAACGCGCGAGGAACTGCTTTACGACAAGGCCAAGCTGCTGGCGAACGGGGACAAGTGGGAGCGTGCGCTCGCCGCGAACCTTGAAGCCGATGCGGCCTATCGCTAGGGCGCCCGCGTGATCCAGACGCTAGCCTTCTACTTGTTCGCCACGCTGGTCGTCGCCTCGGGCGCGATCACGATCCTGGCGCGCAATCCGGTGCATTCGGTGCTGTGGCTGATCGTCGCGTTCTTCAACGGCGCGGGGCTGATGGTGCTGGTCGGCGCAGAGTTCATCGCGATGCTGCTGGTAATCGTATACGTCGGCGCGGTTGCGGTATTGTTCCTGTTCGTGGTGATGATGCTCGACATCGATTTTGCCGAATTGCGCTCGGGCTTCGTGAAGAATTTCCCGCTCGGCTTTGCGCTGGCGCTGGTGCTGCTGACCGAACTCATCCTCGGCGTGGGCGCATATCGTGCCGGCGCGATGAAGCTCGGCACCCCCGACGGCACCGCCGCGACGGGGCTCGGCACGAGCAATATCGAGGCGATCGGCGCGCTGCTGTATAGCCGCTATCTGTTCCTGTTCGAGGCGTCGGGGATCATCCTGCTGGTGGCCATGATCGGCGCGATCGTTCTCACCCACCGCGAGCGCAAGGATTCGCGCGGGCAGAACATCTCCCAGCAAGTCCGCCGCCGCCCGCAGGACGCCACGCGCAATATGTCGCCGGGTGTCGGGCAGGGGGTCGAGCTGTGATCGGCGTCGAACATTACATCGTGGTCAGCGCGATCCTGTTCGTACTCGGGGTGCTGGGGATATTTCTCAACCGCAAGAACATCATCGTCATCCTCATGGCGATCGAGCTGATCCTGCTCAGCGTAAACCTCAACCTGGTTGCGTTCAGCGCGTTTCTCCACGACCTGACCGGACAGATATTCGCGATGTTCGTGTTGACCGTCGCGGCGGGCGAGGCGGCGATCGGGCTCGCGATCCTGGTGATCTATTTCCGCGGCCGCGGCACCATCGCGGTCGACGACGTCAACCGGATGAAGGGTTGAGCGCCGCGTGAACCCGATCCTGTTCATCGTGTTCCTGCCGCTGCTCGCCGCCATCGTCGGCGGGCTGGGCAACCGCATGCTTGGCAACGTGGCGGTCAAGACGCTGACGACGGGCGCGCTGTTCGCGAGCTGTGCGCTGTCGTGGCCGGTATTTATCGGGTTCCTGAGCGGGACCCTGCACGCGGGCGTCACCCCGGTCCTGCACTGGGTTCAGTCGGGCACGCTGAGCTTCGACTGGGCGCTGCGCGTCGATCCGCTGACCGCCGTGATGCTGGTGGTGATCACCACCGTATCCGCGCTCGTCCACCTCTATTCGTGGGGCTATATGGACGAGGATCCCGACCAGCCACGGTTCTTCGCCTATCTCAGCCTGTTCACCTTTGCGATGCTGATGTTGGTGACCGCGGACAACCTAGTGCAGATGTTCTTCGGGTGGGAAGGGGTCGGGCTTGCCAGTTACCTGCTGATCGGGTTCTGGTTCAAGAAGCCCAGCGCCGCCGCCGCTGCAATCAAGGCCTTCGTGGTCAACCGCGTGGGCGATCTTGGCTTCATGCTCGGGATTTTCGGGACCTATCTGGTGTTCAACACCGTCTCGATCCCCGAGATTCTGGTCCGCGCGCCGAGCATGGCGGGATCGACGATCCACTTCCTCGGCGGCGAATGGCACACGATGACGATCCTGTGCATCCTGCTGTTCATCGGCGCGATGGGCAAATCGGCGCAGCTTGGCCTCCACACCTGGCTGCCCGACGCGATGGAAGGCCCGACCCCGGTCTCCGCGCTGATCCACGCCGCGACGATGGTCACCGCGGGTGTGTTCATGGTTTGCCGCCTCTCGCCGATGTTCGCGGTCAGCCCGGACGCAATGCAGGTGGTCACCTATGTGGGCGCAGCGACGCTGTTCTTCGCGGCGACGATTGGCACCACCCAGTGGGATATCAAGCGGGTCATCGCCTATTCGACCTGTTCGCAGCTCGGCTACATGTTCGTTGCCGCGGGTGTTGGCGCGCCGGGTGCGGCGATGTTCCACTTGTTCACTCACGCGTTCTTCAAGGCGCTGCTGTTCCTCGGTGCGGGCAGCGTGATCCACGCGATGCACCACGAGCAGGACATGCGGTACTACGGCGGGCTGCGTAAGCAGATCCCGCTGACCTTCTGGGCGATGATGGCGGGAACGCTCGCCATCACTGGCGTCGGGATCGTCGACGTGTTCGGATTCGCCGGGTTCTATTCGAAGGATTCGATCCTCGAGGCAGCCTATGCCAGCGCCAGTGTGAGCGGGCGGTTCGGGTTCTGGATGGGGATCACTGCCGCGCTGCTGACCAGCTTCTATTCGTGGCGGCTGATGTTCCTGACCTTCTGGGGCAAGCCGCGCTGGGCGCAGAGTGAGCATATCCAACACGCGGTGCATGGCGATCATCACCATGCCGCGCTCGGTCATGACGACGGCACTGCCGGCTATCACCCGCACGAAAGCCCGCTGACCATGCTGATCCCGCTGGGCGTGCTCAGTCTTGGCGCATTGTTCGCCGGGTTTGCCTTCAGCCACACCTTCATCAGCGACGGCAGCGGCGCGTTCTGGCGCGGCAGCGTGGCGTTCAGCGAAGAGTTGATCCACCACATGCACAGCGTGCCGTGGCAGGTGCAGTGGGCGCCGTTCGCGGTGATGCTGACCGGTTTCGCGATTGCCTGGTACGCGTACATCCGCAACCCTGCGTTCCCGGCAGTGGTGGTCGGCCAGATCGGGGTGCTGTACAAGTTCCTCTACAACAAATGGTACTTCGACGAGCTCTATGACTTCTTGTTCGTTCGCCCCGCATTCTGGCTCGGCAACAAGTTCTGGAAGCTCGGCGATGTGGGGTTCATCGACCGGTTCGGGCCCAACGGCTCGGCCTGGGCAGTGGCGCTGGGCAGCCGGGTCGCGGCGCGGCTCCAGACCGGATACCTCTATTCTTACGCCTTGGTGATGCTGCTCGGCCTGACCGGCGCGATCTCCTGGGTGATCTGGCAGGCGGCGCACTGAGATGAACCACTTTCCCATCCTCTCGGTGATGCTCGGGGTACCGCTGCTGGCGGGGCTGTTCTGCCTGATGGCCGACGCCAAGATGGCCCGCACCATTGCGCTGGCCGCAACGTTGATCGATTTCGCGCTGGGCGTGCTGCTCTGGGCCAAATTCGATGTCGGCGGCGCGCAGTGGCAGTTCCAGGAAAGCCTCCCGCTGTTTTCGGGTTTCTCATGGAAGCTCGGGATTGACGGTATCGCGCTGCTGCTGATTGAACTGTCGGTGTTCCTGATGCCGATCTGCATCCTCGCCAGCAATGCCATCGACAAGCGCGTCGGCGAATACATGGGCGCGTTCCTGCTGATGGAAGCGCTGATGATCGGCGTGTTCGCGGCGCAGGACCTCTACCTGTTCTATATCTTCTTCGAAGCCGGGCTGATCCCGATGTACCTGATCATCGGCGTGTGGGGCGGGGCCGAGCGGATCTACGCCAGCTACAAATTCTTCCTCTACACGCTGCTCGGCTCGGTGCTGATGCTGATCGCTATGCTGTGGATGGCGCACGACGCGAACACCACCGACATCCCGACGCTGATGCAGTACGATTTCGATCCGGCCGCGCAGAAGTGGCTGTGGCTCGCGTTCTTCGCCAGCTTCGCGGTCAAGATGCCGATGTGGCCGGTGCACACTTGGTTGCCCGATGCCCACGTTCAGGCGCCGACTGCGGGCTCGGTGATCCTGGCAGGCGTGCTGCTCAAGATGGGTGGGTACGGCTTCATTCGTTTTTCGCTGCCGATGTTCCCTTCGGCGAGCGCGGACTACGCCTGGCTGATCTACGGCTTGTCGATGGTCGCGGTGGTTTACACTTCGCTGGTCGCCTTGGTGCAGACCGACATGAAGAAGCTGATCGCCTACAGCTCGGTGGCGCACATGGCGATCGTCACGGTCGGGTTGTTCGCTTTCAATACGCAGGGCCTCGAAGGCTCGATGATCGTGATGCTCAGCCACGGGTTGGTTTCGGCGGCGCTGTTCCTGTGCGTCGGGGTGATTTACGACCGGCTGCACACGCGTGAGATCAGCCGCTACGGCGGACTGGCGATCAACATGCCTTACTATGCGCTGCTGTTCATGCTGTTCACTATGGCCAGCGTGGGTCTGCCCGGAACGAGCGGGTTCATCGGTGAATTCCTCAGCCTCGCTGGAATTTACCAGCAGTCGAGCTGGGTCGCCTTCGTCAGCACCACCGGGATCATCCTCGGCGCGGCCTACATGCTTTACCTCTACCGGCGGATCGCATTCGGCGAGCAGAAAAACGCCGATGCCGCCGCCATGCGCGATCTTGAGCCGCGCGAATGGCTGATGCTCGCGCCCATCGCCGCGGCGGTGCTGTGGATGGGGGTCTATCCCGAAAGCTTCCTCGCCCCGATGCGTGGCGATATCCGCGCAATCGAAGCGCGGCTTGCGGCGACCAAACCTGCCGGGGATGCACAGTTTCAAATGGGCAAGGCTCCGCCCGCCGGCGAAGCCGAAGCCGAGGGGGCGCACTGATGGACTGGATCCAGTCGCTGCGCATCGGCGCGGCTGAAGAATTGCTAAGCACGGTCGGGATCGCCCTGCTGGTGGGATCGGCGTGGGGTCAGGGGCGCCGCGATGCCCGTGCGATCACTTGGGTGGCAGTGCTGACGCTGGTTGCCGCCGCAGTCATCACCGCACCGGCGCTGTGGCATGGCGTGCGGGGAGCAGAAGCGCTCGCCTTCAACGGCCTGCTCTCGGGCGATGCCTTTGCGGCTTTCGCCAAGCTGCTTATCTATGTTGCCGCTGCTGCTTCGCTGCTGGTCGCTCCCGCCTTCTTCGAGAAGTACCGGGCGATGCGCAGCGAGTACCCGGTGCTGGTGCTGTTCGCGGTGCTGGGCATGGGGATCATGGTTTCGGCGACCAACCTGCTGACGCTGTATGTAGGGCTCGAGCTCAACTCGCTCGCGGCCTACGTGCTCGCCGCCTTCCTCAAGCCCGATGAACGCTCGGCCGAAGCGGGTCTAAAGTATTTCGTGCTCGGCGCGCTGGCCAGCGGCATCCTGCTGTTCGGGATGAGCCTGACCTATGGCTTCACAGGAACGATCGGGTTCGCCGGGATTTCCGCCACGCTCACTGGCCATGCTTCGATGGGCGCGTTGTTCGGCCTCGTCTTCGTGCTTTCGGGCCTCGCCTTCAAGATCAGCGCGGTGCCGTTCCACATGTGGACGCCCGACGTTTACGAAGGCGCGCCTACGCCGGTCACCACGTTCTTCGCCTCGGCCCCCAAAGTGGCAGCGCTCGCGCTCACCATGCGGGTCGCGCTCGAAGCATTCGGAACGCAGGCGGCGGCATGGCAGCAGATCATTTCGTTCGTTGCCCTGGCGTCGATCGTTGTCGGCGCGCTGGGTGCGATCGGCCAGCGCAAACTCAAGCGGCTGCTGGCCTATTCGTCGATCAACAACGTGGGTTTTATACTGGTCGGTCTCGCCAGTGCGACCCAGCAGGGCGCGGCCGCCATGCTGGTCTACCTGACGATCTATGTGCCGATGACCATTGGCGGCTTCGTTGCGATCCTGATGCTCAAGGATGATCAGGGCAACCAACTCGAAGACATGGCCGACATCGCCGGCCTCTCACGCACACGGCCGATGCTCGCGCTGGGGCTTGGTTCGATCATGTTCTCGATGGCCGGGATCCCGTTCTTCTTCGGGTTCTGGGGCAAGTTTGTGGTGTTTCAGTCGGCGGTCAACGCCGGGATGGTCTGGCTCGCCACGCTCGCCGCCATGGCAAGCGTGATTGGTGCCTATTACTACCTCAAGGTCCTCAAGGTGATGTACTTTGACGACCCCGCGAACCGCGTCACCGGGCGCAGCGACATGGTCCACGAATGGCTGCTCGCCAGCTGCGCGGTGTTTGTATCGCCGCTCGGCTACCTCGTCACCAAGGGCCTCACGGCGCTCACCATGACCGCCGCGGGCGTCCTTTTCCCGCTCGCTTGATCCACACTGTCGCCAGCACCGGTTCGACCAACGCCGATCTTGCCGCTCGTATCTCCGCAGGAGAGCGCGTGGCAGAGGGTGAATGGCTGATCGCGGACCGCCAGACTGCCGGCCGGGGACGGCTCGGCCGGGCGTGGTTCGATGGCCTGGGTAATTTCATGGGCTCGACTTTGGTGCACCCGGCAAGTGGCGATCCGCCGCCCGGGACGCTTGCTTTGGCGACCGGTCTGGCTGTGCTCGAAACGGTCGCCCCGCGTATCCCGCCGCCGCATCTGGCGCAGCTCAAGTGGCCTAACGATGTGCTGATCGGTGGGGCCAAGCTGTGCGGAGTGCTGCTTGAGCGGTGCAATGACGCGGTCATCGTCGGGATTGGGATCAATCTGGCGGCGGCTCCGCAGGTTGAGGGGCGCGCCACCATCGCGCTCAGCGCGTTCGGGCCGGCACCAGAACGTGATAGCTTTGCCGCAAGTCTGGCGCGGCAATTTGCCATCGAGTTGGAACGTTGGCGCAGTTTTGGGCTTGAGCCGCTGCTGCGACGCTGGCAGGCCGCTGCACACCCGCTGGGCACGCCGCTTCTAGTCGGAGAACCGGGCGAAACGCCGCTCGCGGGCCAATTTGCAGGCTTGGCGGCGGATGGGGCCTTGCAACTGGCGCTTGCAGACGGCACGACGCGCACCGTCCATGCGGGCGAAGTGCGGCTTGGTTAGGGGGCAGACATGCTGCTGGCAGTCGATAACGGCAATACTAATGTAAAGTTCGCGCTGGTCGATGATGCCGGGGCGATCGTCCAACGCTGGGCCATTGCCACTGACATGCGCCGCACGGCGGATGAATACGCGGTCTGGCTCGATCAGCTGCTGCGGATGGAGGGCCATGCGCGTGCCGATGTGACCGCGGTGGTGATCGCCACCGTGGTACCGCGCGCGCTGCACAACTTGCAGGTCCTCTCCCAGAAATACTTCGGTGTGGAAGCGCTGATCGCCGGGCGTTCGCCGCTCGAATGGGGCATCGCGCTCAAGGTTGATGAACCCAAGGCGCTGGGTGCGGACCGCGCGGTCAACGCGATTGCCGCTCAGGCACTTGCGCCGGATGTCGACAAGATCGTGATCAGCTTCGGTACTGCGACCACGTTCGATCATATCGGCGCAGACGGCGCGTACCTTGGCGGCAGCATTGCGACGGGCGTAAGCCTCTCGCTCGACGCGCTTTATGAGGCTGCGGCGATGCTCCCACGGATCGCGATCGAGCCGCCGCCGACTGCCAGCGTCATCGGGCGCGACACTGTTGGGCAGATGCAGATCGGCATCTACTGGGGCTATGTCAGCATGATCGAAGGTATGCTAAGGCGGATGAAAGCCGAGATTGCCCGCCCGGTCAAAGTCATCGCGACGGGCGGCTTGGCGCCACTGTTTCAACAACACGCTGACCTGTTTGACCGGGTCGAACCCGACCTTACGCTGCGCGGTATTGCGCGGCTTTATTCCTCCAATTTCGGATCGAAATGACCAAATCAAAAAGCCACAAGCCGGGTAACGAATTGCTGTTCTGCGCGCTCGGCGGGTCGGGCGAAATCGGGATGAACGTCAATCTCTACGGCTGTAACGGCAAGTGGCTGATGGTCGATCTTGGCATGACCTTCGGCGCCAACGAATACCCCGGCACCGAACTGGTTTTTGCCGACCTCGATTTCATCGAACAGCGCAAGGCGGACCTGCTTGGCGTCGTTCTGACTCACGCGCACGAAGACCATATCGGTGCCGTACCCTACTTCGCGCAAGAGCTTGGTGTGCCGCTCTATGCCACGCCGTTCACGGCTCTGCTGGTCAAGGACAAGCTTGAAGAAGCAGGCATCGCGGGTGAGATCGAACTCAACGTGATCGATCATCTGGACGAGTTTCAGATCGGCCCGTTCGGCATCCGCTACGTACCGCTGGCGCACTCGATCGCCGAGGGTAACGCGCTCGTCATCGAGACCCCTTATGGGCGAATCTTCCACACCGGTGACTGGAAACTCGACGGTGAACCGCTGGTCGGTACCCCGGCAACCGCGGCGGAGCTGACCAAAATCGGCGATGAGGGTGTGCTCGCGCTGGTCTGCGATTCGACCAACGTGTTTAACCCGGAGGCGTCGGGCTCCGAAGGCATGGTGCGCGAAGCGTTGCTCGCGGAAGTTGCCAAACATCAGGGCAAACGAGTGTTGGTCACAACGTTCGCTTCAAACGTGGCGCGGTTGCAGACGCTGGGCGAGGTTGCAGATGCGACCGGGCGCAGGCTCTGCGTCGCCGGGCGCTCGCTTGACCGGATTATCCGCACTGCCAAGGCCTGCGGTTACCTTCAGGACTTTCCCGACCTGGTCGATTTCAAGACTGCGATGGCGCTGCCGCGCGGCGAAGTGCTGATCCTAGCCACGGGCGGGCAAGGGGAACCCCGTGCCGCACTGTCGCGGATTGCCGAGGAAAGTCACCAGATCGAATTGTCCTCGGGCGATGTCGTGTTGTTCTCAAGCCGCCAGATCCCCGGTAACGAGATCGCGATCGGCCGGATCCAGAACCGTCTGGCGACGCGTAACATCACCATAGTGACCGACCGGCAGAGCGAAATCCACGTTTCGGGACACCCCGGCCGGCCCGAACTCGAAGCGCTGTACAGCTGGATCCGCCCGCAGATACTGGTCCCGGTGCACGGCGAGATGCGGCACATGAAGGAGCAGGCGCAGCTCGGCAAGGAGCGCGGCATTCCGCAGACAGTGTTTCAGGGCAATGGGGACCTCGTCCGGCTTGCTCCTGGCAAGCCCGGCAAGATCGACGAAGTGCGCAATGGCCGCCTGATCCTCGATGGCGATATCATCGCGCCGGCCAACGGAGAGGCAATCGTGATGCGGCGGCGCCTCGCACAGAACGGCTTGGTGATCGTGGTGTTGGGCGCTCAGGGCCAAGTGCAGGTTGAAGCGATCGGCTTGCCGCTGGAAGAAGATCTCGATGATTTCATCACCGAAGCGCAGCAGGATGTAGCAGCCGCGCTGATCAAGCTGAAGGGCACGCAAAAGCGCGATACCGAAGCGGTGATTGAGGCAGCACGTCTGGCCGCCCGCCGCGCCGCGCAGCGCTGGTCGGGCAAAAAGCCGCAAGTCCGCGTTATCATGGGTGCTGCCTGATCATGAACCTGACCTCGGCCTTTGCGATATACCTGCTATTCTGGGTACTCGGCGCGTTTCTGGTCATGCCGTTCGGGTTGAGAACGCATGACGACGCCCAGGCCGAACTCGTCCAGGGTCAGGTCAGCAGCGCGCCAGTCAACTTCAATCCCAAGCGCATCGCGGTGCGGGCAACGGTGCTGTCAGTGCTGATGTTCGGCTTGTACTACGCCAACTACGTCCATGGCTGGCTGACGGTCGACAGCATCGACGTTACCCAGTGGTTCGGTGCCAAAAACGGCTAGTTGCGCAGGCGTTCGATGCCCTGGGCGAGTGCAACGTAAAGCTTGCCCATATCCGACGAGAGCAGCGTTACCCCTAAGGCGTGGCCATCGCGGGTCGACAGCAGCTGGCGCAGCATCGCTTCGAAATCGTGAATATAACGGCTGACATGCTCACGAAAATCGCGGTCGTTTTCGTAATGGTGGGCCACCGCCTTTGCTTCGGCTGTGTCGAGCAGACGCACTGCGCGCCGCGTAAAGATGCCCCGGTCACCCTTCAGGTATGCCGCCCACGCGGTATCGGTGACGTCGCTGTCGAGCGCGCGCGCCAGATCGATCGCGTTGGAATTGAGGCTTTCAGTGATCAGCGCGACACGCCGCGCGAAGTCATTATCGACCTGCTCTTCGGCGCGGTTGCGGGCATGCGCGACGCGGCGTTCAAGGTTCCCGGCGAGCTCGTTGACCTTGGCCAGCTGATCGCGCAACTGCATGGCAGCCTCGCGGCTCGTGCCCGCAGCCTTGGCCGATGCCTCTTCCAGTTGCCCGGCAAGTTGCGTCGCGCGGTCGCGCAAAGCTGCATCGATGGCTGCACCGCTTTCGGCACCGATCCGCCCGGCCAGCGCGGCGATTGCCTCCGCGCTCATGGTCTCGACCCCGGCTACCGCTTCGCGCGCACTGGTGTTCAATTGCTCGATCGCTCTGGTAAGCTGGCCTTGCGCCAGTTCGGCAATCTCAAGGCTTTCGGTACGGATCCGGTCGATTGCGGTCTGCAACTGCGTCAGCCTCTCAGTATGCTGGGCTTGTCCATCTGAAACTTGCGCGTTCAGAACGCCGATCTGCTCTGAGGCGACCAACAGCACATCCCGACTTTGTGCGGCCTGTGCCAGCAATGATTCGCCGCGCGATGCCGCTTCGCCGGACAGCGAGTGGACTGCACGAACGCGTTCCTCGATTTTGCTTAGCCGGCTTTCGCTGATGCCGATGGCTTGAGGCAAGTTCTCGGAGGTGTGCTGGACGCTCGCCTGGATAAGCTCGAGCAAGCGCACGGCGTTGTCGGTCAGCACGGCAACCGCGCTATCGGCCCCAGCAATCGCGGTACCGCTCGCCTCAAGGTGGCTGGCGATGGAGGCCGCTCCGTTGCCCAATTTACCTTCGACCACCTCACCCTGCTCGGTGAGGGCGGCAAGCTGACTGGAAAATGCCGAAAGCCTTTTGCCCACATCATCATGGCGGGCCGCCAGGGCTTCAAGGTGCCCATCCTGGGCCCCGCGCTGCACCATTGCGGCTTCGTCGAAGGCCGCCAGCTGCTCACCCAGCTTTGCCAGGAACGCCTCGTGGCGCTGGTCAAAATCGGCTTGGCGTAGTTCAAGTTCCTGCGAGAACATGCGGTCCCGCTCGACCAGTCGCTCGTCCACTTGGGCCGCTTCGCTCGACAGTTCGGCAAGCCGGGCGCGAGCAGATTCCATTGCTTTGGCGTCGATATCGCCAACTTTGGCAATGGCCTCGCGCAAATCTTCCTCAAGCCGGACAATCGCTTCGCGCCAGGCGTCGAGCGCGCCGCTCTCGCCCTCGCGCAACGAACGCACCAGCGCTGCGCTCTCGTCGCGCACAGCGTTGAGGCGGGCCCGCAGCGAGGTGATGCTGTCAGCCTCCTGCCCATCGAGCAAAGCGCGCGCCTCTGCCAGCTCGGTGCCTAGCGCTGCGGCGCGGCTGCGGATGGCTGCGAGGGCTTCGACTTCCTGGCCATCGAGCTGGTTGCGGACTTCCTCCCCGGATTGCGCCAGCGCGGCAAAGCGCTGATCGGCGATCGTGCCGAGCTGGTCGGTCTGGCGGGTGAATTCGCCGATGCATTCATTGACCAGGTCGCGCAGAGTCAGCACTTGACGTTCGCTCGCCTGGCCGAATTCGTTGAGCTTCTTGAAGCCGTTGATCAGGACATCCAGCTGGCCATGCGCCGTGCGCCCCGCATTGCCGATGTTGTTGGTCACGTCCTTGGCCGAGCTTGCAATAACCGGTAGCTGTCCGCGCAGCTTCTCCATGTTTTCAAGCGCTGCGGTGCTGACATCGCCGATGGCGTCGATCCGGGTGCCATTGTCGTGGATCAGGCTGGCCAGCCTTTCGGCGTGCTGCGACAGGCGTTCGGTAGCGACCCGGCCGATCGAATCGATATCGCGCGATTGGGCAGCGATGAATTCGCGGGCCAGGCTGAGTTCGCGGTTGACCGTGGTCAGGCGTTGCTCAAGGCGGCTAGATTCATCGCTGAGCATCCGAGCGGTGTCACCAAAGCGCGCCGCCTCGGCACGGCTGTTGCGCATTGCCACCAGCCAGCACAGCGCGATCAACGCAGGCGGGATCGCCCAATCGCGCAGCCAAGCTGTCCACTGCAAGGCGTTGCCGCCCTGCCGCATCGCTTCCAGGTTGGCGAGCGCGAACAGTGCGGTCCAACCAAGAACTGCGCCGATCGCCAGCACGGCTGCCAGCATGGCAACCCAGCGGCGGCGCGGCGCGGGTTCTTCCCACCAGTCTTCGTCCGCTGCCACGGTGTCGAGGACAGTTTCATCTGACACTGCATCAGACCCGGTATCGGGCGTTTGCATGTCGACGGCGGCGATGGTTCCCCTACTCATACGGTGGTGTTTACCATGAATAGGCATTGGATAAACCCCGGTTTAACCACTCTAGGTTACCGAGCTTATCATGGCTTACGAAGCAGGCACTCTTGACGCGACCCTCGCAGCTGCGGCCGGAACCGATCCGGCGCTATTTGCCGAGCTGCGCCAAGCATTTACCGAGAGCGCGGAACGCCAGCTTGACCTCATGCGGCGATCGCGTTGCGACGGTAACTGGCACATGGCGGCGCTGCGTCTTAAGGGGCTCGCCGCCAGTTTTCATGCCGAAACCCTGCTTGAACTGGCCGGCGAGGCGCTCGACGGCGCGCCTGGTGACCCCAGCGTGCTTCGCCGTATCGGCCGGTTTCTGGATGATTTTTCAGCCGCTTGACACAAGCCTTGGGGCAGGCGGGCGGCATTCGCTTGGCACGGTGCTTTGCCTCCCCTAAACGGTCTGTCTTCACACCCGAGATGCACGGAGAAAAAGGCTGCGGGTCGCGCTCTTATCATTTGCCGAAATTGCGCCGGAAAGCGCGCTTTCGCGCGCATTTCTGCAGGTCGGCGGGCTCACTGTCGCGCGTCAGCAAGTGGGAATTGCGCTAGCGCTTGGCTGTGAGCGGATCGTCTGCATCGCTCCGGTTCTGACACCCGATATCGTGCAATTGCAGCATATGGCCGAGGCACGTGGGGCCCAATTCAATGTGATCGCAGGCGCTCGGCCCTTGCTGGGCCTGGTCAGCGCCGCAGACGAAGTGATCGTTCTGGCGGACGGTCTGTTCAGTTCCACGGCGGAAACCGTTGACCTGCTCTCCGAAAGCCAGGGCGTGCTTGTGCAGCCGGTCGAGCAGGGCCTGGCCGCCGGCTTCGAACGTATCGACCTTAATCACGCCGCGGCCGGGGCAATGCGCATCCCCGGACGACTGGTCGAACAGATCGCGACCTTGCCGGCTGATTGCGACCCGGTTTCGGCGCTTCAGCGCATCGCCTTGCAGAGCGGCGTGCGGCAACGCCCGATCCCGATGCCGGGGCAGGATGGTTTGTTCTGGTCGCTGGTGCGCAGCGATGCCGAAGCGCACACGATCGAGCCGCAATGGATCCGCCAACGCACGCGCGATACGGTTCCGCTTGGTCCTGCGCGGGGTCTGGCGCTGGTTGCGGTGCGGAGTTTCGGCCCGGCCTTGTTGCATGCCGGAACCGGTTCGCGGGCCTTGGTCATCGCGGCAGTCGTGGTGGCATTGCTCGCGCTTGGTGCAGGCTGGTTCGCGCTACCGCTGATTGGCCTGACCCTGACCGCGCTGGGTTGGATTCTGCGCGAAAGCGCTGCCTTGCTGGCACGGATCGAATATGACGGCGGACCCAAAAGGCGCGGAATTGACAGCCTGACGGCATATGGCTGGGCGATCGATGCGGTCATCGTCCTGCTCATGGGCTGGGCAACGGCGCTAGACCCGGGGCACCACTTGATTGATCGGCTGTTTCCGCCATTCATGCTGATTGCTCAGCTTCGCATCCTGGCCGACATCCACGATGGTCGGTGGGGGGCTTGGCTTACCGACCGCAGTTTGCTCTCGCTTGTCCTGATCGGTGCGATCCTTGGCCGCATCGGCAGTGAAGCCGCGCACGGCGGAGCGGTCTTTGCCGCGATTGTCATTTTTGTGCTGCTTGGCCAAAAATCGCGGATAACGCGACCTTAACCAAGCAGCGCTATGGCGCAGAACATGGATCAGAATATTGCTCAGGTGCCGGTAGCCGCAAACGTTGAGACCGTCCTTCGCGGCGAGCTTGCGCATGGCGACGCCTTGATTTCGACGATCGCCCCGATCCTGCGCCACTTGTTGGCCAATGATGAGCATTCGGTCTTCAGCGACGAAATCATCGCCCGGGTTCGCGGCATGATGTCCGACATCGCCCGCCAGCTACTGACCGAATACGAAGTTGCGTCCGATAATCCTGACCCGCATGACCATAGCACCGAACAAGTCGCGATGCTGGTCGAGGGGCTGATCGGCCACGCCGGCTTTCTTGCGCATGTCCATGCGCTCGCACTTGAATGGCAGTTGACCGAACGGATGCAGGCGCGGCTCGCGGTCGATCCCGTGCTGTCCCCGCTGCTGCAGGCGTTGATCGCTTCGAGCGAACCTGGCGTTGCCTCTGGGGCGATGGCCCTACTTGCTGCCCAGGCACGGTTCGCCACCAGTCAACGGCGGATGCAGCTGGCCCATACCGAACTTCCGGGCGATTTGCTGCACGCCGCTCTGTTGGTGATGCGCAATGTCGTGGGGGACCAGGAAATCGCCGCTCAGGTCGATCAGACCGTCCGTGGCCGCTACGATGAAAGTCGCAGCCGGCTTGGACTGATTTCGCGTCTGGTTACCGGCATGGGCGGCGGCGCCACCGCAGCGCTGTCTGTTGCGCACGCTGGGGTCGGAATCTTCCTCAGCGCGCTGGCACTGGCATCGGGCCAGGACCGCGATATGGCGGTTCTTTCGACCAATGAAGGCCAGCTGGCGCGGCTTGCCCTGGCATTGCGGGCATCCGGATTGCGGGTGCAGGCAGTCGAGGAGCAATTCGATTCGTTGCATCCCGAAGTGTCCCTGCCGGCCGGCTTTGAAAACCTGGGCAGCGATGCTGCCGCTGCGTTGTTCGCACGCTCTGCCAGCTTTGCGGTAGGCTAAGCGCGAATGAGTGAAGCCGCCGCCCTGGCGACCGCACAGTGCGATGGAAGCGGGCAGCTTGTCAGCGCGCAAGATCCGCTGGCCAGCTTGCAACATGCCTGCGGCGGCCGCATCCCGGGTGTGATTGCCATTCCGGCGTTGGGCGAATTGGTCGAAAAGGCGCGCTCGTTCGGGCTTAAGCTGGCCAGGGTCATCAGAGCCCACGATGGCCAGGAGCAGATTACCGCGTGGGTTGAAGTCGACCCCAGGGCCGATGGCTACGCGGTCCGCGTAACCAGTTGGCAGGTGGGGGATTCCCCGCCCGAAGATCCGGCCACGATCAGCGAACACCGGGCGGCAATCGATCGCGGTCTGGCCGAACTTACTGCCCAGCTCGGCGCCGATCAGGCGCTGCGCAGTGTTGAGGCCGGCGCCGCTGATCTGACCGAACTGGTCGCAGCGATGCAAGCGGGGCTGGGTCAACCGTGGACCAATTTCGTCGAGCTTGACGGTGTCACTTACGAACAGCCCATGCACTGGCGTTTGCTCGACGGCGCAGAGATCAGGATCGCTGGTTCGGTTCGGCGCTGGCGCGCCAATCTCCTGCCGCACCAGGTTCCCGGAGAAAATCCGGCAGGATTTGAACTGTGCCTGACCGCAGACAGTCCTTTGCCGCCGCAAGCTCCGCCAGTGCCGCCAAGCGTGGTCTTGCCCAACAATAGCCAGGGCCTGGTCGGGCGTGACATGGCTCCGGTCTTGCGTCAGCCGATTGCCCGGATCATCGCCAACGCCGAGACCATTCGCAACCGCATGGCCGGTCCGCTGTCCGATGAGTACAGCCAGTACGCTGCAGATATTGCTTCTGCCGGGCAGCATCTGCTGGCGCTGGTCGAAGATCTTGCGGACCTTGAGGTTGTCGAGGCCGACCAATTCAATACCGCACCGGACCGGATCGACCTGGCCGATGTGGCACGCCGCGCTGCCGGTATTCTCGGGGTTCGCGCCAACGAGCGCGGGATTTCGATTGATGCCCCGAAAATGGGCGAAAGCCTGCCGGCAATCGCCGAATTTCGGCGCGTGTTGCAGGTGTTGCTTAACCTTGTCGGCAATGCGATCCGCTATGCTCCGGACAAATCATCGGTCTGGATCAGGCTGGAGGACGCCGGCAATCGCGCACGGATCATCGTTGCCGACCAGGGGCCGGGTTTGACCACAGAGCAACAGGTCAAGGTGTTCGAAAAGTTCGAACGCCTCGGCCGCAGCGGCGAGGACGGCGGATCGGGCCTGGGCCTTTATATCTCGCGCCGCCTTGCCCGCGCCATGAGCGGTGACCTGACTGTGGAAAGCGCGCCCGGTCAGGGCGCGCGGTTTGTGCTTGAAGTGCCGGCCGACTTACTGGCTCACGCGCCCACTACGGCGCACCAGAACGAAGACTAGCATTCCGACTGCAGCCAGAATGGCGCCGTTGTACGCCCACTGACGGTCTGCCAGCATGAAGCTGCTGGCTGGCCACATGATGATCCCCAAGCCTTGGCCGATCCACAGCAGGCCCATCAGGACCGCCAGGATCGCGACTATCGAAATCAGTGTTTTAACAATGCCCATGGCAAAAACCCCTTACCCGGCGCTTGTTGCGTGGCGCGCCGGGTTAGGTGTTTCCGCGATTGTTCAGCGCTTGTCGAGCGGAACGTAGTCGCGCGCGGTCGGGCCGGTGTAAAGCTGACGCGGGCGTCCGATCTTCTGGCCGGGATCGCTGATCATCTCGTTCCACTGCGCAACCCAGCCGACGGTGCGGGCCAAAGCGAAGAGCACGGTGAACATCGTCGTCGGGAAGCCGATCGCCGACAGGATGATGCCGGAATAGAAATCGACGTTGGGGAACAGCTTCTTTTCGATGAAGTATGGATCGTTGAGCGCCATTTCTTCGAGCTGCAGCGCCACTTCGAAGATCGGATCATTGACCTTCAGCGCGGTTAGAACCTCGCGGACGGTCTTCTGCATCACGGTCGCACGCGGATCGTAGTTTTTGTAGACGCGGTGACCGAAGCCCATCAGGCGGAACGGGTCGTTCTTGTCCTTCGCACGTTCAATATAGTGCGGGATCTTGTCCGGCGTGCCGATTTCCTTGAGCATGTTGAGCGCAGCTTCGTTGGCCCCGCCATGAGCCGGGCCCCACAGGCAGGCGATGCCCGCGGCAATGCAGGCAAACGGATTGGCGCCCGATGAACCGGCAAGGCGCACGGTTGAGGTTGAGGCGTTCTGCTCATGGTCGGCGTGTAGGATAAAGATACGGTCCAGCGCCTGTTCGACAACCGGGTTGACCACATAGGGTTCAGCCGGAACACCGAAGGTCATCCGCAGGAAATTGCCGGTGTAGCTCAGCGAGTTATCTGGATAAACGAAGGGCTGCCCGACCGAATACTTGTAGGCCATGGCGGCGATCGTCGGCATCTTGGCGATCAGTCGGTGGCTGCTGATCTTGCGGTGCAACGGGTCTGAAATGTCGGTGCTGTCGTGGTAAAAGGCCGAAAGCGCACCGACCACGCCGCACATGATTGCCATCGGGTGGGCATCGCGGCGGAACCCGCGATAGAAGGTCGCCAGCTGCTCGTGCAGCATGGTGTGGCGGGTAATGGTGCGGCTAAAGTCATCAAGCTCCGCCTTGCTTGGCAGTTCGCCGTTGAGCAGCAGGTAGCTGACTTCCATGAAGCTTGAATTTTCGGACAGTTCCTCGATCGAAAAGCCGCGGTGCAGCAGCACGCCTTCATCACCGTCGATGTAGGTCAGCGCGCTTTCACAGCTTGCGGTTGAGGTGAAGCCCGGATCGTAAGTGAACATGCCCGTCTGGGCGTAGAGCTTGCGAATATCGATCACATCGGGGCCGACCGATCCCGACAAGACGGGAAAGGAATGTTCCTCATTGCCTGCGATCAGCCTGGCGTCGTTGCTCACCTGTTGCACTCCTTACTAATGTCTGGCCTTCGCAGGCAGCACGCGTGGCAGCATCTGCCGCAAGTTCGCGTTCCGCGCCAGCGATTCCGGCGTCTGTTTTCTACCTTGGGGAAGGGTAAATCCGGTTAGCATGCCCCTAGGGACTTGCGCCGGTCATATTGCAGCCGCGCTTGCCATCGCGCGCACCTTCCTGTCAGGTATCCACCATGGCCAGCGATGCCACTCCCCTGGTCCCGATGGGCGATGCACCGCCGGATGGCGCTGCACTGCAGCATAAGTATTGGCGCAAGCTTCCGGACTTGTCCAGCGGACTTGCGCGTGCCGAACAATTCCTTGCGGGCTCGCAGTTCGAACTGGCCAATTGGGTCGTAGTGGCCTTTGCCGCAGGGATTGCGGCATGGTTTGCGGCGGCCAACGCAGCGCAGTGGCGCGGCATCATCTGCGCTGGGCTTGCGCTGAGCGTGGGTGCCGCTGCAGCGATGCGCCCGGAGGGCGGTTTCCCGTACCTCAAGCGCAGCATTATTGTGTCCGCGCTGGCAGTGGCGCTGGGTTGCGGGTTCGTCTGGGCCAAGTCAGCGATCGTCGGCACCGCACCTATTGCGCGTCCAACCGTCACTTCGCTGACCGGGAAACTGCTAGCGCGTGAAGAACGACCAGCCGAAGGCCGGGTGAGGTTGCGGCTCGCCAGTCGCGAGCCGGGAACCGGCCGGCCGATCCTGGTGCGAGTCAATCTCGACAGCGCCGATGACCGGGCGGAACTTTCCGAAGGCGCAGTCATTCAACTGCGGGCGCGGATCGTCCCGCCGGCGCCGCCGATGTTGCCTGGCGGTTATGACTTTGCTCGTGCTTCATGGTTCTCCGGACTTGCGGCGACCGGGTCGGTGCTCGGACCGGTGAAAGTGATCACTCCCGGCGATTCGGACAGCGTGCTGCGCAAGATCCAGCGTAGCCTTTCGCACCATGTCCGCGAAAACCTGCAAGGCTCACCCGGCGCGCTCGCTGCTGCGTTCGCCAGCGGTGACCGCGGCGCGATCGCACCTGAAGACGAAGACGCCATGCGCGATGCCGGGCTGACGCACCTGTTGTCGATCAGCGGCCTTCACGTCAGCGCGGTGATCGCCGGAGCCTATTTCATTGCATTGCGGCTTTTGGCGCTTTTTCCGTGGCTAGCACTGCGGGTCCGGGTGCCAATCATGGCGGCCGGAGCGGGGGCATCAGCCGGAATATTCTACACTCTTTTGACCGGCGCGGAGGTGCCGACCATCCGTTCGTGCATCGCAGCTGTGCTCGTCATGCTTGCATTGGTATTGGGGCGAGAGCCGCTGAGTATGCGGATGATCGCGGTCGGGGCAATGCTGGTGCTGCTGGTCTGGCCTGAAGCGGTGATCAACCCCGGTTTCCAGATGAGCTTTGCTTCGGTGATTGCCATCGTGTCGCTCCATAGTTCGGCGCCGATGCGGGCCTGGGGCGCGCCGCGTGAAGAACCGCTGTGGCGCAAATGGTCGCGGCAGCTGGCGATGCTGCTGGTGACCGGGGTGGTGATCGAACTGGCGCTCATGCCGATCGGGTTGTTCCACTTCCACCGTGCGGGCATTTACGGCGCTTTGGCCAACGTGATCGCCATCCCCCTGACCACAGTCGCCTCGATGCCGCTGATTGCGCTCGCGCTGCTGTTCGATTGCGTTGGTGCGGGAGCTCCATTCTGGTGGCTGGCGGGCAAGTCGCTCGAGCTGCTGCTCGCGCTGGCGCACTGGACGGCCGGCATGCCCGGCGCGGTCACGATGATGCCCGAAATGGGGCGGGGCGCCTTCACACTGTTCGTGCTGGGTGGGTTATGGCTGGCGCTGTGGTGCGGCAAGGTGCGGCTGATCGGTTTGCTGCCCGCGGCGCTGGGTCTTATCCTGCTGCTCCAGGTAAGGGCACCGGATTTGCTTATCTCTGGCGACGGACGCCACGTCGGGATCACTGGCGAGGCCGCGGGAGAATTGCTCGTGCTGCGCGAGAGCCGCAGCGACTATACCCGCGACAACCTGACAGAGACCGCCGGGATGTCGGGCGAACTTAAGGTGCTGGACGACTGGCCCGGGGCCCACTGCACGCCGGGCTATTGCTCGATCACGCTCAGGCGCGGCGGCCGTGACTGGCAGGTGTTGATGGCACGGGGCAAGGCCATGGTTCCCGAACGTTCGCTGGCATCGGCATGCGAACGCGCCGATGTGGTGGTCTCCGAACGGTACCTGCCGTGGTCGTGCCATCCGCGCTGGCTCAAGGCCGATCGCGGCATGCTCGAACAGAGCGGCGGTCTGACGATCGATCTGGAGCGCGGCACTGTCCGCAGCGTTGCGCAAGACGAGGGCCAGCACGGTTGGTGGAGCCCGCCCGAGCGGCTGCCGCGCAAAGCCCGCTACCCGGAACCGAGTGGCAGCCCGGAGGCCGACGCCGCGGCGGCTACCTTTACGCCTCAGTGATAGCGGCGAAGCAAGCCGGCGAGCTTGCCCTGGACCACCACTTCGCGCGGATCATAGATCTGCGGTTCGTAGGCGGCGTTGGCTGGATCAAGCCGCACCCGGCCGTCTTGGCGGCGCAGGTACTTGAGCGTGGCCTCTTCGCCGCGGACCAGTGCCACGACAATCTCTCCGTCGCGTGCGGTATCGGTGCGGCGGATCAGTGCGTAGTCGCCGTCGAGAATGCCGGCCTCGATCATCGAATCGCCCGAAACTTCGAGCGCATAGTGCTCACCCGCACCGAGCAGAGCTGCCGGGACCGGCAACATCGTTGACGTTTCCATCGCCTCGATCGGCATGCCCGCAGCGATCCTGCCGTGCAGCGGAATTTCAATCACGTCATTGGCCGGGGCAGGCCTGCGTTCGGGCGGGCGGATCACAGCCGCTGCCGAATTGCCATTTGCCGCAGTCGGCACCTTGTTCGAAACGTCTTCAGGCTGGCGGATCACTTCGAGCGCCCGCGCCCGGTTGGGCAGCCGGCGGATGAAACCGCGTTCTTCGAGCGCCGAGATCAGCCGGTGCACCCCCGACTTCGACTTCAGGTCGAGCGCTTCCTTCATTTCCTCAAATGAGGGCGAAACACCCGACTCTTCGAGCCGGACCTGGATGAAACGGATCAATTCGTGCTGCTTGCGGGTCAGCATGCGCGTCACTCCCATAGAAGGCCAGAAACACCGATGTTCCTGCGCCGTTCAGTGAACGAATGCGGAACAAGTAAGCAACGTGCGAACCCGCGTCAAGCAATTCCGCCATTTTCGAGCAGATAGACCGAAACGGCTTCTCCGGCAGGTATTGCAGGCGCTCCGGCGGGCAGCTCGATCAGCGCGTTGCTCGCTGCCAGCGTGGCGAGGGCGCCGCTGTCCTGGTTGCGCAGTGGAGTTACCCGCGCGCCATCCCAGCGCGCGCGAATGAATTCGCGCCGCGCGCCCGCTGCGGGGAGGTCTTGCGCCAGCTTCGCTTCGATCGGATTCGGGAGCATCACAGCGGCGCCAGACATGGCCCGGATCAGTGGCAGCAGGAATAAGTAAGCGGTGACATGACTCGAGACCGGATTGCCCGGCAGGCCAAGCACAATCGTGCGGCCCTTGCGCGCGACCAACAGCGGCTTTCCGGGCTTGATCGCGACCCGCCAGAATTCGATCGTCGCGCTCCATTGTTCCAGCGCCGGCCGCAACAGGTCATGATCCCCCACCGAAGCGCCGCCGCTGGTCACGATCAGGTCTGCAGCCGATGCCGCGTCAAAGGCAGTGACCAACGCATCAAGCCGGTCTGGCACAGGCGCCCCATGCGTTACATTGCACGGCCACGCCGCAGCCATCGCGGCCAGCATTGCGCCGTTGCTTGCCGGGATCTGGTGCAGCGCGCAGTGTTCGGGATCGGCGGAAAGCTCATCTCCCGTGTCCAGCACCGCCACATTTACGCGCCGGTGCACCGCGACCATGCCGTGTCCTGCAGTCAGGGCCAGCGCAATTTGCGCCGGGCCGAGCCGCGTGCCGGCAGCGAGCAATTCCTGTCCTTCGGCAAAATCCATCCCGGTCGCCCGGATATTGCGCGCCGGGGAGGGGGCCGCCGCCAGTTCAAGCCGTTCTGCATCGCGCTGGCAGTCTTCCTGCAGCAGCACCGCATCCGCGCCGCCCGGGAGCAGGGCCCCGGTCGCGATTCGCACCGCTTCACCGGCCGCCACGGATCCGCCGAACGGATGCCCGCAAGCACTTTCGCCGATCACGCGCCATGGCCCGGGCAAGTCGGCGCTGCGCACTGCATACCCGTCCATCGCTGAAAGATCCGCTGGCGGCTGCGTCCGCCGGGCCAGCAGCGGCTCGGCCAGATAGCGCCCCGCCGCCTCATTCACCGGCATCCGTTCTTGCCCGAGCGGCACGGCAAGAGCGAGCAGCCGTGCCTGCGCTTCCTCCAGATCGAGCGCAGCAGGGTTCATGTAGGACGGACCCAATCGCCCGACTTGCCGCCGCGCTTTTCAATCAGCATGATTTCGCTGAGGACCATGCCTTTGTCGAGCGCTTTTGCCATATCGTAGATTGTCAGGAGCGCGACGCAAACTGCTGTAAGTGCTTCCATTTCCACGCCGGTCTTGCCTGTTAAGGTGGTGGTCGCGGTGGCGCGCACGGCGTCTTCCTCGAACGCAAAATCCAGCGTCACTGCGTCGAGCGCGAGCGGGTGGCATAGCGGAATCAGCTCGGCGGTTTTCTTCGCGGCCATGATCCCGGCGATGCGCGCGGCGGAAACGACATCGCCTTTGGGCCCGCTGCCGTCGCGGATCGCGGTCAGCGCTTGGGCTGACATCGCTATCCGCCCGGTTGCGGTGGCGGAACGTGCGGATTCGCGCTTACCGCCAACGTCGACCATTCGCGCCGCACCCGATTCGTCGAGGTGAGTCAGATCCATCGAACATTCTCCACTCCCGTTGGCTTGGACCGCTTGGACCACTGTCCTGACGAAAAAAAGTTGACCTCGCGCGGGGCGCTTACAGAAGGAGCGCGAAAGAGGCGGGTAGTTGTCATAACGCAAAGGTATGCCACGGTGCTGGCACAGTAGGACAGCACTAGTTACCCAGCAGCGCCTGCGTCGCCCGTGTCACATCGGATTGGCGCATCAGGCTTTCGCCAACGAGAAAGGTGCGGATGCCGCTTGCCTCGAGTCGACGCAGGTCGGCGTGGCTGCCCAACCCGCTCTCACTGACCAGCAAGGTACCTGCGGGCGCCATCGCCGCCAGTCGCTCGCTGACCGCTAGATCGGTGACGAAGCGTTTCAGGTCACGGTTGTTGACGCCGATCAACCGCGACTTGAGCGCGGCGGCGCGCTCCATTTCGGCTTCATTGTGAACCTCGATCAGCACGTCCATCCCGCGCTCGATCGTGGCGGCTTCGATTTCGGCCATCTGCACATCGTCCAGCGCGGCGACGATGATCAGGATCGCATCCGCGCCGATTCTGCGCGCCTCGGCGACTTGCCAGGGATCGACCATGAAGTCCTTGCGTAGCACTGGCAGGTCGCAGGCAGCGCGGGCGGCGATCAGGTAATCCTCATGACCCTGAAAATAGGGCGCATCGGTCAGCACCGAGAGGCATGCCGCACCGCCCGCCTGATAGGCCGCAGCATGAGCGGCCGGATCGAAGTCCGCACGGATCAGGCCTTTTGACGGACTGGCCTTCTTGACCTCGGCGATCAGCGCAAAGCCTGCTGCTGCTTTGGCCCGCAGCGCCGCTTCGAACCCGCGCGGTTTGGATTGTTCGGCAGCCAATGCATCGAGCTGTGCGAGCGAGGCCAGCGCCTTGCGCGCAGCGACTTCCTCGCGTTTGGTGTCGCAGATTTCGGTGAGCTTATCCGTCATTTTACTGCCTCAATCCAGCAATCGAGCAAGCCATTGGCCAGCCCCTTGTCGATCGCCTCCGCCGCTTCTTCGACACCCTCGAACCAATCGTCGACTTCGCCCGCAACGATCAGCGCCGCCGCGGAATTGAGCAGGACGGCATCGCGGTATGCCCCGTGTTCGCCCAGCAGCATGTTCCGCAAGGCGGCAGCGTTGAACGCCGCGTCGCCGCCGCGCAGGGCGGACAGTTCGTGCGGCATCAGCCCGGCGTCGAGCGGGGCGATCTCCCCGGCAAAGCGATCGAGCCCCACCGTTGCAATGTGGCTGGCACCCGCAATCGAAAGCTCATCAAGGCCTTCCTCGCCCGAAACCACCATGGCGGCTTCGGTCCCGAGCAAGTTCATCGCATCGCGGTACAGCGCGATCAGGCGCGGATGGGCCACGCCGACTAGCTGGCGGGTCACCCCGGCCGGGTTGGCGAGCGGCCCAGTCAGGTTGAAGATCGTGCGGTGGCCCAGCGCCTTGCGGATCGGCGCGAGTCGGGCCAGCGCGGGGTGGTGCGCCTGCGCGAACAGGAAGGCGATGCCAAGGTCGGGCAGGGTTTCCTCGGCCATGTCGCTGGCGCGCTGCAGGTTGAGGCCAAACGCTTCGAGCGTGTCGGCGCCGCCAGCCAGGCTCGACGCGGCTCGATTACCGTGCTTGGCGACCGGAACCCCGCAAGCCGCGACGACCAGCGCCACGGCGGTTGAGACGTTGACGCTGTGCTGCCCGTCACCGCCCGTACCGCAAACGTCGATCGCGCCTTCGGGCGCCGCCACGCGCTTCATCCTTGCCCGCATCGCAAGGACCGCACCGGCCACTTCCTCGGCAGTTTCGCCGCGCTGGTGCAGTTCGGTCAGGATTGTCGAGATTTCACCGTCCGCCAGTTCGCCATCAAGCATCGCGCCGAATTGCGCCTCGGCGTCAATCAACGCGGTCACGCCAGTTCCTTGACCGGCAGTCCGCAGATCCGCAGGAAATTGGCGAGCATCGCGTGGCCGTGCTCGGTCGCGATGCTTTCGGGGTGGAACTGGACGCCGTGGATCGGCAGCGAGGCATGGCGAAAACCCATCACGTGGCCGTCATCCGAGGTGCAATTGATCGCCAATGCCTCGGGCACATCGTCGACGATCAGCGAGTGATAGCGGGTCGCGGTAAACGGCGAGGGCAGACCGGCGAACAGCCCGCTGCCGTCATGGCTGACCTGGCTGGTCTTGCCGTGCATCAGCCCGCCGCGCACCACTTCGCCGCCGAAATGCTGGCCGATCGACTGGTGACCCAGGCACACGCCGAGCAGGGGCTTGCCTGCATCGGCGCAGGCGGCGACCAGATCGAGGCTGATCCCGGCCTCATTGGGGGTGCAGGGGCCGGGCGAGATCAGGAAGCCACTTGCACCGCTGGAGATCGCCTGCCCCGCCGACAGCGCATCGTTGCGCACGACATCAACCTCTGCCCCCAGTTCCATCAGGTAATGGACCAGGTTCCAGGTAAAGCTGTCGTAATTGTCGAGGACCAGGATCATACCGCGCCCATAGTCGGGCTGACGGGAATTATCCAGCCTTCCCGGCGTACTTGTCGCTCGCGCGCACGAGGCCATCGGTGACGCCGGGTTCGGTGTAGAGATGCCCGCCGTCGGGCACAATCTGGAGATCGACCTCGGGCCAGGCTTGCTTGAGCGCCCAGGCGGCCGAGGGCGGCGTGCAGCAATCGTGGCGGCCCTGGACGATGGTGCCGGGGATGTGCCTGATCTTGTGAGCATCGCGCAAAAGCTGGCCCGGTTCGAGCCAGCAATCGTGCATGAAATAGTGGTTTTCGATGCGCGCCACTGCCACCGCGTGATCGTCAGCGGTGAAGTCGGCCATCATTTCAGGGTCGGGGAGCAGCGTGACAGTCACGCCTTCCCACATCGACCAGATCTTCGCGGCGGCGAGGCGCACCTCCGGAAAATCGCTGGTCAGGCGCTTCTGATAGGCTGCGGCGAGGTCATGCCGCTCGGCTTCGGGTGTATGCCGGACGAACTCGCTCCACGCCTCAGGGTAAAGCTCACTCGCGCCGTATTTGTAGAGCCAGTCGGCCTCCTGCTGGCTGGCGAGAAATATGCCGCGCAGGATCAGTTCGGTGACCCGGTCGGGATGGGTTTCGGCATAGGCCAGGCTGAGCGTCGAGCCCCATGAGCCGCCGAATACCAGCCATTTTTCGTGGCCCGTCATCTCGCGCAGAAGCTCAATATCCGCGACGAGGTGCCAGGTGGTGTTGTTCTCAAGGCTCGCGAAGGGCGTGGATTTGCCGCAGCCGCGCTGGTCGAACAGCAGGACGTCGTACAGCGCGGGATCGAACTGGCGGCGCTGGCCGGGGCTGATCCCGCTACCGGGGCCGCCATGGAGGAACACTGCCGGCTTCCCGCCGGGCGTACCGACGCGTTCCCAGTAGATCGTGTGACCATCGCCCACATCGAGCATGCCCGATGCGTAGGGTTCGATCGGCGGGTAGAGGGTGCGACGTTCACTCATTTCATCACCATCAGTTTGGCCAGGTCGGCCTTCCAGAATTTGGCCCAGGTATGGGTGCCGTGGCCGTGGGTATCCTTGGTCTGCGGGATCAGGATGAAGCGCGCGCGCGGCATCAGTTTGACGTGCTGCTGGGCCAGGCCAAGCTCGGGCGGGTTGATGAAATCGTCGGCCGAATTGATCCACAGCACCGGCACCGTGATCGTCTTGAGCTTGGGCAACGGGTTGTAATCGCGTGAGGCGTCGAGCTGGTAGATCTGATCATTGGCGTCAGGCAACTTGGCGGTACCCAGAGCCGAGGCGAAGGTGTCGGCCTGGTCTCGAGTGGGGTAATCGGCTTGCATCGCCAGCGGGTTCATCCCGGCAATCGCGCCGAGGTCGGCCGCGGTGCGCAGGCCCGCTACTGGCGGCTGCATATAGTTGCCGCCATTCCACAACGGATCGGCCTTGATCGCATCGATGGCCAGCTTGCGCCAGATCCGGTTGCGCCCGGCGATCTCCACCGCGTTGCAAGCGAACGGGGCGAGCCGCTTGGCAAAGCCGGGATGCTCGGTGCCCCAGACGAAGCTGTGCATACAGCCCATCGAGGTTCCGAGGATCAACTCAAGGTGCTGCACGCCCAGACCCTCAGTCAGCATCCGCAGCTGGGCATTGACCATGTCCGAATAGCCATAGCGCGGGAACTTCATCCTCAGGCCGTCGCTGGGCTTCGAGCTTTGCCCATGGCCGATGTTGTCAGGCAGAATCACGAACCATTTGGTCACGTCGAGCACCTGGCCGGGCCCATAAAGCTCGTCGGCAAATTGCGGGCGAAAGAACTGCGCGCCGCTGCCGCCGGTGCCGTGCAGCACCATCACCGCATTATCAATTTCGCCCTTCGCGTTCCGATGCGGCGTGCCGAGCGTGGTGATGTGGATCTTCACATCCATCGTCTCGCCGCTGCCAAAGTGGAAGTCTTTGAGCGTGACGTCCTGCTGTTTCGCCTGTGCAGCCCAATTGGTTGGAGGGGCAGCCTGCAGTGGAGCGGCGATCAGGGCGAGGAGGAGCAGGATAAGTTTGCGCATGGGTACCACGCTAGCCTTCCGCCAATTCAGGTCAAGCTACTGGCCGTAACCTGCTTCACCGGCCACGCGTACCGCCTCCCGAGCAGCAGCGATCAGCGCGCCGGCCTTGGCTTCGCATTCGCGCTGTTCGTAGGCGGGGTCCGAATCGGCGACGATCCCGGCACCCGCTTGCACATGGAGCACACCGTCCTTGAGCACCCCGGTGCGCAGCACGATGCAACTGTCGAGGTTGCCGTCGGGAGCGAAATAGCCGACCCCGCCAGCATAGGCACCGCGGGTTTCGGGTTCCAGCTCGGCGATGATTTCGGCAGCGCGGACCTTGGGCGCGCCGCTGACCGTGCCTGCCGGGAAACCGGCGAACATCGCGTCGATCGCGTCGTGTTTCGCATGGTCGAGCTGGCCGACCACGTTCGAGACTATGTGCATGACGTGGCTATAGCGTTCAACCGTGTAGCTCTCGGTCACCGTCACTGATCCGGCAGTCGTCACCCGGCCGACGTCATTGCGGCCAAGATCGAGCAGCATCAGGTGTTCGGCGCGTTCCTTGGGATCGGCGAGCAAACTCACTTCATTCGCGCGGTCTTCATCGGGCGTCGCCCCGCGTGGGCGGGTCCCGGCGATCGGCCGGATGGTAACCTCGCCGTCGCGGACCCGGACAAGGATTTCGGGGCTCGATCCGGTCAGCGCAAAGCCAGGTAGGTCGAGGAAATAGAGGAACGGCGAGGGGTTCACCCGCCGCAGCGCGCGGTAAAGCGCCAGCGGGGGCAAGGTGAACGGGCAGGTAAAACGCTGCGCCAGCACAACCTGAAAGATATCGCCCGCAGCGATGTAGTCCTTCGCGCGCAGCACCATCTGACGATAAGCGCCTTCGGGCAGGACCGGTCGCAGCACGGGCTCCGGCAGCGTCGCATCGAGCATGGGCTGCGGCGAGGGCTCGCCCAGCCGGCGCAGCGCTTCATCGATCCGGTCTTGCGCTGCACCCAAGGCAGCTTCTAGGCTACCACTTTCGAGCCAAACCGGAGCGACTGCGTAAAGTTCATCGCTGAGCCGGTCGAAGATCAGCACCAGCGCCGGGCGCACGAACAGCATGTCGGGCAGGCCGATCGCGTTCTCCGCCGGGCGCGGCAGTTTCTCGACCAGACCGTAGGTTTCATAGCCGAAGTAACCGACCAGGCACGCGAGCACCGGGGGCAAGGCGGCCGGAACATCAAAGCGGCATTGCGCGACCAGCGCCCGCAGCGCAGCAAGACTGCCGCCCGCTGCGGCTGCGAAAGCCGTGCGGTCATGCCGCCAGGCCCGGTTGATTTCGGCAGCATCGCCGTGTGCGCGGAACACCAGATCGGGATCGAGACCCAGCAGACTGTAGCGCCCGCGCACTTCACCGCCTTGAACCGATTCGAGCAGATAATCGCCGCGCCCCGGTTCGATCAGCTTGGCCGCCGCACCAACCGGAGTTTCGCAATCGGCAATCAACCGGCGCCAGATGACTCCGGCGCGGCCCGCAGCGAGCGCGGCCGCCGCCGCATCCCAGTTTTCAGCCCGCGCGCTAGCCATGGCGCAAGATCAGTTACTGCCTGAAAGCTGGGTCTGCAGCTTGCGGAGATTGTCTTCGTTGCGGGTGGTGCCCAATTCAGAGCGGAACCCGCCGCGCAGCTCGTCGCCCAGCTCGTCACCTTGCTGGTCAGCGAGCTGCTTCACGAAGCCGGCAAATTCAGGTGCCTGCTGGTTGACTGTGCCGGGGGTCACTTCGGTGACGGTCACCAGATACCAGCCATGGTTGCGGCCGCCCTGCATCAGGCGAACCTTGCCCTTGGCCATGGCGAACAGCAGCGCCAGCGGGCGCGAGGCGTTCTTGCCCTGCTTTTGCAGCACCTGACGATCCATGTCGACGTGATCGACCGGGGGCAAGGCCACACCGAGCGAGGCAACCGCGACATCGATCGGCACGCCCTTTTCGACCTGCGCCTTGAGCTTCTCGGCCGCAGCCTTGGCCGCTGCCTCACCCTTGGCGACGCGCGCGTCTTCCGCGACCTGGGTCCGGATTGCGCTGAGCGGGGGCGGGGCGGCGGGCGAGATCGTTCCGACATCGTAGATCACGTAGGACTTATCGGGGACTACCACACCCATGTCGGGCTGCCCGGATCCGTCCATCATGAAGGCTGACGGGACGGCGCGGGCCAGATCGGCCGGGACGGTCACTCCGTTCTGGCCGTAGACTGCACCATTCGCCGTAACCGGCGCAGTTTCGCTGACGGTCAGGCCAAGTTCCTTGGCTACATCGCCCAGCGTCGCGCCGTTGTTGATTTCCTGCTCGATCCGCTCACCGAAGCCGGCGATCGAGGTTTTGCGCCGTTCCTCGGTCAGTTCCTTGACCAGTTCGGGCTTGGCCTGCTCAAGCGTCTTGCCAGAGGTGGTTTCACGAGCGTCGATCCGCACGATCAGCCAGCCGAGCGGGCCCTTGATCGGACCGACGATTTTGCCGCCCGCCGTGAACACCGCATTGGCCGCGTCGGCTGAGCTTTGCAGGGCATAGGCATCCTTGGTCAGGCTGCCGAGTTGCGCGATCGTGAAGCCCTTGGCCTGAGCCGCCGCTTCCAGCGTTTTGCCTGCAGCAATCGCCGCAGTCACATCTTTGGCCGCAGCCTGGTCCGGGACAACTACCTGCGAAAGGGCGCGCTTGTCGGCCGGAGCATACTTGGCCTTGTTCTCGTTATAACGCGCTGCAACTTCGTCATCGGACGGCGGGGGCGGGGCTTTCACCGAGGCATCGGTGTAAGTGATATAACGGATCGTACGCCGTTCGGGCAGTGTATAGCTGTCCTTGTGCGCATTGTACCAGGCGGTCACTTCGGCTTCATTGGGCGCGGCAGCAGGCGCAAAAGCGGCCGGTGGCAGCTGGACAATCGCGCCGCGGCGATGCTCGGTGATCACCGCCGCGTAATGCGCGGTGAACTTGGCCGGCACCTTGAGCCCGTAGGAATTTACCGAGGTGAGCAAGCGCCCCATCAGGTTCTGGCCCTGTTCGGAGCGGAAAGCGCTGTCGGTCATCCCCTGCGATCCGAGCATCTGCCGATAGAGCGCGCTATCGACCTTGCCGTCCGGGGTCTGGATATTGGGGAATTGCTTGGCAATTTCGCTGTCGATCAACCGATCGCCGACATAGATCCCGTGCTTTTGGCCCCACTGGATCACGGCCTTGCCGTCCATCGCATACAGCAGCACTTCATTAAGCCCGTCTTTGTCGAGGAACTGCTTGACCGAAACGGTTGGGTCGCGCTGGCGAAGCCGGGCAATGATCGAACGAAACTGGCCTTCAAGTTCGGTTTCGGTGATCTTCTCATTGCCGATGGTCGCGATCTTGCTGCCGCTGGCCAAGCCGCCGAAAGTCGAACCTGAAACGCTGCCCAGGGCAAAGCCGATGCCGATGATCCCGACAAAGGCCAGCGTGATGATAACGCCGAATTTGGAACTGAAGAAATTGCGGAAAAACTGAAGCATCGTTTCGATCGCCAGACTAGATTTGATCCGCGTGCCGTGCACGGCACGCTGCGTTGCCGCGCTTTAGGGGCCAATGCGAAGACAGGCAATGGGGAGAAGCCTGCGGGAACAAGACCGCGCCTTGCCGCAAGCGCTTTGACAAGCGTGCGCAGGGTCGCCTAACCGCGAGGGAACTTGGCCGCTTGGCTGAATCTGCATTTCAACAGGGAATTCCAAATGCCACACCGACCTTACATCGTCGGCAACTGGAAGATGAACGGTACGCGCGCATCGCTGACTGAAGCGCGCGCGATCGATCGCGGTGCTGCGCGCAATCCGGGGGTGAACGTGGGAATCGCGCCTCCGGCAACGCTGCTGGCAACGATGGCCGAAGCCGTTGAGACCATCTCGCTTGGCGGGCAAGATTGCCATGCCCAGGCTTCTGGTGCCTTCACCGGTGATATCTCGGCAGCGATGCTGGCCGATGTTGGTGCCAGCTTCGTAATTGTCGGACACTCCGAACGCCGCTCGTTGCACGGCGAAACCAATCAACAGGTCAAGGCCAAGGCTGAAGCAGCGCTGGCCGCAGGCCTCGGCGCGATCGTCTGCGTTGGTGAGACCGAGGCTGAGCGCGACGCTGGCAAGGCAGAGCGCGTCGTTTCGGCGCAGCTCGCTGGCTCGCTGCCTGATGATGCCGGAACTCCGGGGCAGGTAACCGTGGCCTATGAGCCGGTCTGGGCAATCGGTACCGGCCGGGTTCCGTCCGCAGACGATGTCAGCACCATGCACCGTGCCATCCGCGCTTCGCTCGAAGGCCGTTACGGTGCTGCCAATGCTGGGATGAGGATCCTGTACGGCGGCTCGGTCAATGCCGAAAATGCTGCCGAGCTACTGCATTGTGATGAAGTTGGCGGCGCACTGGTGGGCGGGGCAAGCCTTACGGCGGACAGCTTCCTCACCATCGTTTCGGCGGTGGCGCCATCCACCGATTGAAGGCCCAAATCCCGCTTCGCCTTGCATAGTCGGCGCGGCGTGACTAGATGCCCGCCAAACCACCCGGAACTGGATTTTCGATGTCGCTCTTCATCTTTCTCACCGTCCTTCAGGCGATCGTCGCTGCGCTGCTGGTTGGCGTCATTCTGGTGCAGAAATCCGAAGGCGGCGGCCTGGGGACTGGCGGGAGCCCGGCCGGCCTGATGTCGGCGCGCGGCGCGGCTGATTTTATCACCCGGTTGACCGCCATCCTGGCGACGATTTTCGTGGTGCTTTCGATTGTCCTTGCGGCGCTGGCCGTGAAGTCGAGCGGCAACCGCGAAATCGACAATTCGCTTAACCGTACGGTCGCGCCGGCCGCGGCGCAGCAGCTCCCGGCCGACGCACTGGGCGGGGCTGCGCAAAATGGCGTTGCTCCGGGCGCGCCGGTGCTGGTTCCGGCTCCGGGCGCTACGCCTGCGGCCGCAGCTACCCCCGCCAAGAAGCCCTGAACTTTCGTCCCGGCGATCGCGCCCGCTGGTCGTAATACGGCCAGCAGGGTGTGCAGAGCTGTGGATTGCCGCATTGGGCGCTTGCCCGCATCCCCTACTTAAGCTTAAGGCTCAACTCCCATGGCGCGGTTCATTTTCATTACCGGCGGCGTGGTCTCCTCGCTTGGCAAAGGTCTCATGGCGGCAAGCCTTGCAGCGCTGCTGCAAGCGCGCGGCTACAAGGTGCGGATTCGTAAATTCGATCCCTATCTGAACGTCGATCCGGGGACGATGAGCCCCTACCAGCACGGCGAAGTTTACGTCACCGATGATGGCGCCGAAACCGACCTCGACCTTGGCCATTACGAACGCTTTACCGGGGTTTCTGCGCGGCAAGCGGACAACATCACCTCGGGCCGGATTTACCGCGACATCATCACCCGGGAACGGCGCGGCGATTACCTCGGCGCGACGGTGCAGGTCATCCCGCATGTCACCGACGCGATCAAGGAGTTCGCCCAAGCTGATATCGATGGTCTCGATTTCGTGCTTTGCGAAATCGGCGGGACGGTGGGCGATATCGAAAGCCTGCCGTTCATCGAGGCGCTGCGCCAGCTGCGTAACGAGCTGGGGCGCGAGCAAACTTGCTCGGTCCATGTCACACTGGTGCCTTATGTCGCCGCAGCGGGTGAGCTCAAGACCAAGCCGACACAGCATTCGGTGCGCGAACTGACCAGCCTGGGGGTTCAGCCCGACTTGCTGCTGTGCCGCTGCGAACATCCGCTGCCCGAGAACGAGCGCAACAAGATCGCGCTGTTCTGCAACGTGCGCAAGGAAGCGGTGATCCCTGCGCTCGACGCGAGCAGCATCTATTCGGTCCCGCTGCAGTACCACGGTGAAGGGCTCGACGCCGAAGTGCTGCACCACTTCGGACTTGAAACCCCGTTGCCCGATCTGGGGCGCTGGGAAGACATCGTTGATCGTTTCCAGAATCCCGAAGGCGAAGTGACGATCGGGGTGGTCGGCAAATATGTCGGCCTGCCCGATGCCTACAAGAGCCTTAACGAAGCGCTGGTTCACGGCGGCATGGCCAACCGGGTCAAGGTCAACGTCCGTTGGATCGATGCCGAGATGTTCGAAGCGGGGGACGACGAGATCGTCTCGAAGCTCGAACCGATGCACGGCATTCTGGTCCCCGGCGGGTTCGGGGTGCGCGGAACCGAAGGGAAGATCGCTTCGGTGCGCTTTGCGCGCGAACGCGGCGTGCCGTTCTTCGGGATCTGCCTTGGCATGCAGATGGCCTGCATCGAAGGCGCGCGGAACACGGCGGGGATCGCTTCGGCAAGTTCGACCGAATTTGGCCCGACCGACGAACCGGTGGTGGGCATCATCACCGAATGGATGAGCCCCGAGGGCTTGCAAAAGCGCGGGGCCAACACCGATCTTGGCGGAACCATGCGGCTGGGTGCCTATAAGGCCAAGCTAGCCGGCAACAGCCACGTCTCGGCGCTCTATGGCGGTGCGACGACGATCAGCGAGCGTCACCGCCACCGTTATGAAGTCAACGGCGCTTACCGTGACAGACTGGAGCAGGGCGGGCTGGTGTTTTCGGGCATGTCGCCCGACGGCCTGCTGCCAGAGATTGTCGAGCGTCCGGACCATCCGTGGTTTGTCGGCGTGCAATTCCACCCCGAGCTCAAAAGCCGGCCATTCGATCCGCATCCGCTGTTCGCCGGATTCATCGCCGCCGCACTCCAGCAATCGCGACTGGTCTGACGACAATCAATTGCATCGCCGGGTTGTTTCGTCCTCTGCCTCAAATGAGGCGGACAACTAGGCAAAATCCCTTGCCAAAATTGCCCGGAGCCGGTTAGCCCTGCGCACTTGGAACGACTCACGTCAGGGGAAGGCGGCGCAGCGATTTTCTAATTCGACTTATTGATTGCCGGGCAAACCATGGCAGGCACGACCTGTAAGGAATTGCTAGGCGTTTCGGCTTAGACTGCCGGGATACGAGCTTGTCGTACATGATCGTCTTCTGCGACCCGGACGATCATTTACCGACAGGGCGGTGCTCAAGCATCGCGGGGGTGGAACGCAAGTTCCACCCCCATATATTAGCTGAATAGTTAGCCGTCAGGCCGCTTCGCTGTTCGAAGTTTCTTTGACCATGGCCAGGGTCTTCTGGGTCCCGACCGGCACCTTTTTCGGCTTCATCGCCTCAGGCACTTCGCGCACCAGGTCGACGATCAGCAGGCCGTCTTCCAGGTTGGCGCTTTCAACCCGCACAAAATCCGCCAGCTCGAAGCGGCGTTCGAAGCCGCGCTGGGCGATGCCGACGTGCAGGAACTGGCTCGCTGAAGCCTCGTCACCCTTCTTGCCCTGGACCACCAGCAGGTTCTGCTGCGCGGTGATCTCGATGTCGGCGGGCTTGAAGCCGGCAACGGCCACGGTGATACGATAGGCATCTTCGCCGCGGCGCTCGATGTTAAACGGGGGGTAATTGTCGCCGCTGCCAGCACCGCGCTGGTTCTCCAGCAGGTCGAACAGGCGGTCAAAGCCGACCATGGTGCGGCGATAGGGAGCGAAATCAGGACGGTTCATGGCAAAATCCTCAGTTTGAGCAATTGAGCGTTTTCGTTCAGGTTTTAGCTGGGACCCGCAATCGGCATCCCGGTGGTATCGCGGGCTTGCAGCCCATGACACCGCACCCGATGTATGTTAGCGCCAGCCTGTTTCAAGAGGAGCTGAAATGACGACCCCGAAAGTCGAAATCTACACCAAGTGGGGCTGCCCTTACTGCGTGCGGGCCAAGGCCCTGCTCGACAGCAAGGGCGTTGCTTACGAGGAATACGACGTGACCATGGGCGGTCCCAAGAAGGCCGAAATGATCCAGCGGGTCCCTGGCGCGCAAACCGTGCCGCAAATCCTGATCGCCGGTCAGGCCGTGGGCGGGAGCGACGATCTCGCCGCGCTCGAAAGTGCGGGCAAGCTCGACGTGCTGCTGGCGGGCTGATCATGCAGCGCATCGCCGTATTGCAGATGACCTCCGGGATCGATCCTGCAGCCAATGCTGCGGCCATCGTCCAGGCATCGAACGCGGCGGCGAGGGGCGGAGCGACGATGCTGTTCACGCCCGAGATGTCGATCCTGATCGATCGTGACCGCAGCCGCGGCGCGAAGCAGATCGTTCCCGAGGCAGACAATCCGGTGCTCGACGAGCTGCGCGGTGCTGCCGCCCGCTCAGGCGTCTGGATCGCGCTCGGTTCGATGGCGGTGCTGCGTGATGACGGGCGCTGGGCCAACCGCAGCTTTGTGATCGATGGCGGCGGCGCGATCGTCGCCCGCTATGACAAGATCCACATGTTCGATGTCGATCTGGCGAGCGGCGAAAGCTGGCGCGAATCAAACGCCTATGCCGCCGGGGATGGGGTGGTGACCGCCGAAACGCCGCTTGGCCGCTTGGGCCTGACGATCTGTTACGATCTGCGCTTCCCCGCCCTGTTCGAGGCGCATGGGCAAGCCAGGTGCGATGTCATTGCGATCCCCGCCGCGTTCACGGTGCCGACCGGTCAGGCGCACTGGCACGTGCTGCAACGCGCCCGCGCAATCGAGGCTACCGCCTATGTGGTCTGCGCGGCGCAAGTCGGTTCGCACGAAGACGGTCGGCAGACTTATGGCCACAGCATGGTGATCGATCCATGGGGCGAAGTGCTGCTCGATATGGGCGGCGCCAAGGCGGACCTGGCCTTTGCCGAGATTGACCCAACCCGGATCGCCGATGTGCGCGCGCAGGTTCCGTGCCTAGCCAACAAGCAGGTTATCGGGTGATTTCGACGCCATGATCGTGTTCGATCTTGTCTGCCGCGCTGCGGGCCACCGCTTCGAAGGCTGGTTTGCAAGCTCGGCTGCATTCGATGACCAATCGGCGAGAGGTCTGGTCGCTTGCCCGGACTGCGGTTCGGCCGAGGTCGAAAAGGCACTGATGGCGCCTAGCCTGGGCCGCAAGGGCAACCAGATCGCCGCTGCTGCGCCACCTGCCACGTCGCCGATGGCCAGCGGACTTCCCGCGCCCGTACAGGAGGCGCTGGGCAAGCTGGCGGCGCTGCAGGCGCAAGCACTGAAGCAATCCACCTGGGTGGGTGACGGGTTTGCCGATCAGAGCCGCGCTATGCATTACGGCGAGCGCGAAGTGGAGACCATCCACGGCCAGGCCACCTTTGCGGAGGCGCAGGCACTGAACGAAGAAGGCATTGCGATCATGCCACTGCCGTTCCCGGTCGCGCCGCCCGAAGACGTCAACTGATTGCCAGTCGGGCAGGGCGTAGCTATGCGAACCCAGGCGCGCCCGTAGCTCAGCCGGATAGAGCACCAGATTCCTAATCTGGGGGCCATGGGTTCGAATCCCGTCGGGCGCACCAATCCCATCGCCGCACGGCAATTGGCAGGTTCAAGCAGCCCCGGTTCACCGTAAAGTTCAAGCGCGCTGCAGATTTAATGCTTGAACTGTTGATTCAATTATGATTCTAATGCGGCCATGGGCAATCGGGGAACAATTCAGCTGGCAAGTGAGCGTCTCTCGCACGGCCTTGCGCTGTTTTGCCTGCTCGCCATGGGTGCTTGGGTCCTGTTCGGCCCCAGCGGCTTGATGGCTTGGAGCGAGAACAATCGCTTGCTGACCGAACGCCAGAAGGAACTTCAGGTGCTCACCGCGCAGCGGGACGAGCTGAAGAACCGCGTGGCGTTGGTCGATCCGAATCACGTCGATCCCGATATGGCTGGGCAGCTGCTTCGCGCGCAACTCAACGTCGTCCACCCGGACGAGATGGTGATGCTGCTCAACTGAGCCGGCTACCCGCGCCGATCACGTTCGGCTAATTTCCTTCCGAAATACGTATGGGACAGTTTCCCTTACGGCGAACTCGCCTTATAGGCCGAGGTTTGCAGCACAGCTGTTTGTCGACCATCCGGGGGAGCCCAATTTGGCCAAGCCTGCCACTACCCGCAATACGCCCGCCAAGGGCCCTGCCAGCGACGATGCCTTTGCGCTGCGCAGCCTTCAGGACGCGCATCTCGCCAATCCGCGCTATGCAGCCAGCGACGACGAACTGCTCGCCTTCTACGAGCAGATGCTACTCATCCGGCGGTTTGAGGAAAAGGCCGGCCAGCTTTACGGCCTCGGGCTGATCGGTGGGTTCTGCCACCTCTACATTGGTCAGGAAGCGGTTGCAGTTGGCTTGCAATCAGCACTCAAACCGGGGCATGACAGCGTCATTACCGGTTACCGCGATCACGGCCACATGCTCGCCTACGGGATCGATCCCAAGGTGATCATGGCCGAACTGACCGGGCGCGGCGCGGGCATTTCCAAGGGCAAGGGCGGGTCGATGCATATGTTCTCGACCGAGCATAAGTTCTACGGCGGCCACGGCATCGTCGGCGCGCAGGTGCCGCTCGGGGCAGGGCTGGCCTTCGCGCATAAGTACCGTGAGGATGGCGGGCTGTGCCTCGCTTATTTCGGCGACGGTGCAGCCAACCAGGGCCAGGTCTATGAAGCCTTCAACATGGCGGCGCTGTGGAACCTGCCGATCGTCTTCGTGGTGGAGAATAACGGCTATGCGATGGGCACTGCGGTCACCCGCGGCTCGGCCGAAACACACTTTTACCGCCGCGGCACCGCGTTCCGCATTCCCGGAATGCATGTCAACGGGATGGACGTGCTTGAAGTGCGCGCGGCTGCCGAACTGGCCTTTGCCCACGTGCGCGAAGGCAAGGGCCCGGTGCTGATGGAACTGCAGACCTATCGCTATCGCGGGCACTCGATGTCCGACCCGGCGAAGTACCGCACCCGCGAGGAAGTGCAGGAGATGCGCGAAAAGCACGATCCGATCGACGCCGCCAAAGCCGAACTGCTGAAGCGCGGCACGAGCGAGGACAAGCTCAAGGAACTTGAAAAGCAAATCCGCAGCAAGGTCGGCGAAGCAGCTGACTTTGCAGAGAATTCGCCTGAGCCTGAAGCGCCCGAACTCTACACCGATATCCTGGTGGAGAGCTACTGATGGGTATCGAACTGAAGATGCCGGCGCTGTCGCCGACGATGGAAGAAGGCACGCTCGCCAAGTGGCTGGTCAAGGAAGGCGATACGGTCAAATCGGGCGACATCCTCGCCGAGATCGAAACCGACAAGGCGACGATGGAATTTGAGTCCATTGATGAAGGCGTGATGGGCAAGATCCTCGTTCCCGAGGGCACCGAAGGCGTCAAAGTCGGCACCGTGATTGCGGTTATCAGCGGAGTAGGCGAAACTGCGCCTGCTGCCGCGCCTGCTGCCGCGCCTGCTGCTGGGCCGCAGGCAGCCGAGCCCGTGAACCCCGTTACCGTCAAACCGTCTGCCCAGAAGCCGCGCGCGGCGGACCCAGCTATTCCCGCTGGCACCAACATGACCACCGTTACCGTACGCGAAGCCTTGCGCGATGCCATGGCCGAGGAAATGCGCCGCGATCCCCGCGTTTTTGTGATGGGCGAGGAAGTGGCGCAGTACCAGGGCGCCTACAAGGTCACCCAGGGCCTGCTCGATGAATTCGGGCCCAAGCGGGTGATCGATACCCCGATCACCGAGTATGGCTTTGCCGGAATCGGGGCCGGGGCGGCAATGGGCGGTCTGCGCCCGATTGTTGAATTCATGACCTTCAACTTCGCCATGCAAGCCATTGATCACGTGATCAATTCAGCAGCCAAGACCAATTATATGTCGGGCGGCCAGATGCGCTGCCCGATCGTGTTCCGCGGGCCCAACGGTGCAGCTACCCGGGTCGGCGCCCAGCATAGCCAGAACTTCGGTCCATGGTACGCCAGCGTGCCCGGCCTGATCGTGATTGCACCATACGATGCAGCAGATGCCAAGGGGCTGCTCAAGGCGGCGATCCGCAGCGAAGACCCCGTGGTCTTCCTCGAAAACGAGCTGGTCTATGGCCGCAGCTTCGAATTGCCCGAACTTGATGATCACGTGCTGCCGATCGGCAAGGCGAGGATCATGCGCGAAGGCAAGGACGTGACGATCGTATCCTACTCGATCGGCGTCGGCATGTCGCTCGAAGCGGCGGAAACGCTCGCGGGCGAAGGGATTGATGCCGAAGTGCTCGACCTGCGCACCTTACGTCCGCTCGACAGGGAAGCGGTTCTCACCTCGCTCGCCAAGACCAATCGCCTGGTCATCGCCGAGGAGGGCTGGCCGACCTGCTCGATCTCTTCGGAAGTGATGGCAATCTGCATGGAGGATGGCTTTGACTTCCTCGATGCACCGGTGCTGCGCGTTTGCGATGAGGACGTCCCGCTGCCTTACGCGGCCAACCTTGAGAAGCTGGCGCTGATCGATCCCTCACGCATCGCCGCGGCAGTGCGCAAGGTCTGCTACCGCTAGGTGAAGCTGCCGTTGGTGCCGATCTTGGCGTCGCCGTTGTGGGCCGCGCAGTTCTGCACCGGATCGGGCGAACCTGCATCGCGTTGATAGATTTGGGACAGGTCGCGGTTGTCGCGCACCGTGAAGGACGCGATCGACGTGATGTCGAGGCTACCGAGGAACTGCGCCGAAACCAGCGGCTGATAGGTGTAGCTGACCTCGACGAAGATCACGCCGTCGCCGGTCTGTGCAAGCACCTGCTCACCTGCCGGACCCATGCCCGTTGTGCCAAGAACATCGCCTTCCGAACCGTATTGCGGCGCATAATTCTTGGCCCCGCGGCAGCGCTGCCAGTGGATGTACTGGTTGTCGTTCCCTTGTTCGACCTCGAGACTGGAGATGATCACCCGGCCGTTGTCGTAGAGGTTGAGCTTGCCGCCCTGAACCTGCGCGCCGTAGATCACATCGTTGATGTCGCTCTCGTAGATCTTGCGGTTCTGCAGCGTGCTGGTGTCACCGACGCGGCTGGCGTTATCGGCGATATGTTCGGCGATCTGGCTGACCTTCATGTTGACCAGCGCATAGTTCGCCTCTTCCGCGCCCCACAGGCCGGCGGTCAGCAGGAACGGCGCGCCCAGCGCGAATTCGGTCATGGCAACGCCCGAACGATTGCGCATCAGCGACCGCAGTCTGGTCAGGAAGTTCATGCGCAGTTTCCGGTTGTCGGCGGAGCATTGACGGTTTGCTGGCCATAGGGCTGGTTGCGCAGCACGGTCGCCGCGCTCAAAGTGTAGTCCTTGCTTTGGCCCGGGATGAAGCCGGCGACCGGGAAGGGGCGGTGGTAGGTGACGGTCACGGTATAAAGCACCGCGTCGCGCGCGCCGCCGAAGCCCACCTGGCCGCGGTCGAGGTCCCAGCCGCCGTTGCCGTTGGCGTCTTCGAATGGCTCACCGTGATCACAGGTCCCGTCGTTGTCGACGTCGGTGTAATCTTCCGGGCGACCGGCATCGGTAAAGCTGCTGTACGAACGTCGATCGAAGACCATCACCGCTCCTGGGGCAACGGCCCGCACCGCTTTGGTCACGATTCCATCGAGCTGGCCTGCATTGCTGCTCGAGCCCTCGATCGTTGAATCGCGTGCTGCATTCTGGATCGCGCCCTGCAGCATCTCGGTGGTGTACATGTTAAAGGCGAGATCGAGCAGGCCCATCAGCATCAGCATCAGAACTGGCGCGATCAGCGCGAATTCGACGATGGTGACACCGCGCTGATCGCGCCGGAGGGCGGCCAACCAGCGGATCATTTCGAGATCCTCAAGTCACCCAGATGCGCCGCGATGCTGCTAAAGACATCTTGAAGCTGGGCGGCGTTCTGCGCTTCGAAAGAGTGGCCAGGACCCGCGCACTCGATCATTACCGGGTTAAGCGTGGTGCCGAAACCGATCACCCAGACATTGATGTTGCGTTTCTTGACCTCGGCACAAGCCACCCCGAAGCGCTTCTCGACCGTCGCGGTCAGCGAAATCGGCGAGTTAGATTTCCAGCGCCGTTGATCGAGCGGTTCGACCCCATAGGCGCCATAGGCGATGTCGTAAGGCTCGGTCTGGCCGTCGGTCAGGAAGATGAGATTGCGGCTGGTGGTCTTGCCGTCGATATTGGCGTTCTCGGCGGCGAACAGCCCGGTTGGCGAAAGCAATCGCCCGCCCCAGATCATGCCGATATCATGATAGGTCGTACCGCCCGGAGCCACACCTGTGAGGTAAGAACCAATCTGCGTCGCATCCATTTCGCTCAGCTTGCGAGCTGCCGACGGGCAGGTGATCATGTTGGGAATCCAGCCCGGCTGGAAAAACCAGGACTCGGTAGTGACCATGGGAGCGGGGGTAAACGATCCGTTGTTGTTGCCGTACATCGAGCGTTCGAAAATTATGTTCGGATACTGCGGTCGCCACTGGGTCTTGGGGTCACCGGCAGTCGGCACCGTATCGATGTCGAGGTCCAGCGCGCGGGACAGATCGACATTGGTCCAGTCGTCGATTTCGTAGGTATCGCGCTCCTCGATGCAGCCATTGCTTTCGCTGCGCCAGTTGTGGACGTCGCTTGCGATGGGCGCATAGCGATAGCGCTGGGCGGCATTGGTGTACGGGATGGTGATCTGGTCAAATTCCTGCGTGTAATTGTTGTAGTCGGTCTTCTTGGTCACGCAGGCTTGGCCGTTCAATTCGACCCAGAAGTAGGTGCCGGTGGTGACGACGCGATAATGCTTGGTCACCTTGGTTCCGGCCGGCGGGCCAATGTACGGCTCCGACGTCGTCGAGATCAGCGTATAAGCAGAGTTCGAATTCGAAGCCGGCGGCGGAGTATCGCACGACCAATAGGCGCTGGCGGCCTCGCTGGTGGCCGAATGAAAAGTGGCAGGATAGCTGCTGCCACCGCTTGAGCTGTGCTGGCTGCCGGAGATGTCGGCCCAGTGATCGTTGTAGGTATAGTCCTGGACCGTTCCCGGCTCGGTCCCGAAGTTCTCACGCGATTGGTAAGTCCAATTGTTTACGACCCAATCGTCTTTCAGCAGCGCCCCCACGTTGACGTTGGTGGAATAGGGAACAAAGCCATAGCGGACCCGGGTTCCCGGCCCCTTCGATCCTTCGATCTGGGCATGAAAATCGCGCACGACCTGTTTCAGTGCGTCGATCTTGGGCACGTTGTCACCGGCGTTCGTTTCCGCCATCGAGCCCGTGGTATCGAGCACGAACATGATGTCGGTGTTCGCGAAGTTCAGCTTGGCCTGGCACTTTACCGGGATCGGCATCTGCGAATAGCCAAACAGGGTCATGATCGTGGTCGGAACGGTCACATGCGCTTCGCCCGAGATCGAGTAGTCGCTCTCCAGCGTCATCGCAAAAGTGCGCCCGGTTGTGCCATAAGCGCCGTCGCGAAAGTTGAGGTTGAAGAAGCGGTTACCGGTCGCGGCCACCTCATTGGGGATGGCCCCACTAGTCACGACGGCCGAGCCAAGCTTCTTGCGCGCCGCCAGCACCCCGGCATCGCAGGCCTGCTGCAGCCGGCTTTGCGAGAGGTAGCTGCGGCCCATGTCGATCCCGCCGCCCAGCAGCGCGAGCAGGGGAAACAGCGCCGCCGCGATCAGCGCGAGCGTGTTCCCGCCGCGGTCGCGGAGCAGCGACTTTATCCAGAGCTGGGCAAGGCGGCGCGTTACAGGCAAAGCTACGTCCCGATAATCGAAACAATCGTTTACCGCGCCGACCTCACCCGGTGACGAACGAGTATGGTTAATTTATTGAGATTGTCGCGAAAACCTGCGCCGGCTGACCTGAGATCAGGGGGTCAGGACGAAGATCGGCCGGGTATAGGTCAGCGGTATATCGCTCATGCCGATGATGCCAAGCCAGGTCCGCACCTGATAGGTCACACGGATCTGGTATTCAGCGGCACCGGCAACTCGCTGGGTCACCGGGGTCGAGACGAATGATGTGAAGCGGTTCGCTTCAAGACCGTAAGGCGCAGATTGTGCAGCATTGTCCGCGTAATCCTGAAGCTGGATTGCGGTCAGCAAGTTGCTCTTCTGATAGTTGATCACGGCATAGCGCGCGGTGTCGGCAGAGATGCTGCGCAGCGCGTTGTACTGCTGCATGCCTATGCCAACCTGCGCAATCCCGAGGAACATCGTGAGGAACGCAGGTCCGATGAGCGCAAACTCGACCGCGGCTGCGGCGGTCTCGTTGCGGCGAAGTGAAGTCAGGAGTTTCTTCATCATGGCACCACGGATTGTGAGTATTGGACATAGCGCGTCACCCGGTAAGTGATCGCGCTGCCGATCCCGTATTCGGTCCAGGTCGGCGTGTATGTGGTAGTCAGGTAGATCTTCACATAGTTCGCCGACA
>JANYEY010000110.1 GCA_025359685.1 Sphingomonadaceae bacterium
ATCAGCGAAGACCTGAAGGTCATGCGCCCGTCGCTGCTGCCGGGCCTGCTTTCGGCGGTGCGCCGCAACCTCGATCGCGGCGCCGCAACAGTGCGGCTGTTCGAGATCGGGCGGCGCTATCTGGCGGACGGCGAGTACCCGGCGCTGGTACTGGTGCTGGCGGGCGACAAATCGGCACGCAGTTGGCAAAGCGGCAAGGCGCAAGTGTTTGACGCCTTCGACGCCAAGGCACTGTGCCTTGAACTGCTGCGCGAAGCTGGTGCACCGGTCGATAACCTGATGGTTATGGACGATGCAGGCAGCGCTTATCATCCGGGCCAGTCAGCCACGCTTCGGCTCGGGCCAAAGACCCAGCTGGCGAGCTTCGGCATGGTCCATCCCGCGGTGCTCAAGGCGTTCGATATCGGCGTGCCGGTGGCGGTGGCGGGCATCCATCTCGATGCGATCCTGCCGCGCAAGGCGGCAAGTTTCGCCCGCGCAGCCTATGCCCCGCCAGCGCTGCAGGCGGTGACCCGCGATTTCGCGTTCATGGTCGATGCGGCGCTGCCCGCCGGCGATCTGGTTCGCGCGGTCCGCAATTGCGACAAAGCCAATGTGGTTGCAGTACGGCTGTTCGACGATTTCCGCGGGGCGGGCGTGCCCGACGGGCAGAAATCACTCGCCATCGAAGTGACCTTGCAACCGGGCGAGAAGAGCTTCGACGAGGCCCAGCTCAAGGCGGTTGCCGAGCGGATCACCGCTGCGGCTGCGAAGCTGGGCGAGGTACTGCGCGGTTAGATCCTCCCCGCGCCCGGGAGGATCTAGAGTTTCCGCGCCAGGTCCAGCACCTCGGAGTAAAGTTCCGGCGTGGCAGTGCCCCGCACCAGCATGACCGCATGATTGAGCCGCACCCGCCGGTCCGCGCTGCCTTTGGCGATCCGGTCGAGCTGTTCGGCGACCATCCGCTCGCTTGCTCCCCGTTCGCCTTTGACCGTGCCGATCAGCAGGGAAGCGAGGCGCTGCTGGCCCGGATCGGCATCGCACCGCTGCTGGCGGCGGTGGTTGTAGAGCCACAGCACCAGCGCGAAGGCCAGGATCGCCGTGAAGTAGAACCGCATTCGCCCGGCCTGCTCAGCCGCACTGGCCGCGGTGCAGCAATTTGTGGTCGGCCAGCACCAAGGCCATCATCGCCTCAACCACCGGCACGCCGCGAATCCCGACACACGGATCGTGGCGGCCCTTGGTGCGGATTTCGGTCGCCTGGCCGTCGCGGTCAATCGTCTCGACCGGGGTCAGGATCGAGCTGGTCGGTTTGAACGCGACGCGGACTTTGACCGGCTGGCCGGTGCTGATCCCGCCCGCAATCCCGCCGGCATGGTTGGCAGTGAACACCGGGCCCGCATTTCCGGGGCGCATCGGATCGGCATTGCCCTCACCGTTCAGGCGGGCGGCGGCAAAACCATCACCGATTTCGATGCCTTTGACCGCGTTGATCCCCATCATCGCGCTGGCCAGATCGGCATCGAGCTTGCCGTAAATCGGCGCGCCCCATCCGACGGGAACACCGCTGGCGACGCATTCGACCACTGCGCCGAGCGACGAGCCCGCCAGTCGCGCCTCATCGACCAGCTTTTCCCAGCGCACTGCGGCGACCGGATCGGGGCAGAAAAACGGGTTGCGGCCAATCTCATTGGCATCGAAGTTCGCGGGATCGATCGCGTCACCGCCAATTTCCGCAACCCAGCCGATCACCACAACCTCAGGAATGACCAGCCGCGCCACTGCGCCTGCCGCGACCCGCGCCGCAGTCTCGCGCGCCGAACTGCGCCCGCCGCCGCGATAATCGCGGAAACCGTACTTGGCGTCATAGGCATAGTCGGCATGGCCCGGGCGGTACGCTTTGGCTACTTCAGAATAGTCCTTGCTGCGCTGATCAACATTCTCGATCATCAGCGAAATCGGCGTGCCCGTGGTCTGGCCCTCGAACGTCCCCGACAGGATCCGCACCTGGTCGGGCTCCTGCCGCTGGGTGGTGAACTTCGATTGGCCCGGCCGCCGCGCATCGAGGAACGGCTGGATTTTGTTTTCGCTGATCGCCAATCCCGGGGGGCAGCCATCGACGACAGCGCCCAGCGCTGGACCGTGGCTTTCGCCCCAGGTGGTGAAACGCAACAAGCGGCCAAAGGTGTTGACGGACATGGGTCAGGCTTTGCCGCCTGATTGCGCGGCTGTCCACATCCGGTTTAGGAGAGCCTCATGTTTGTGGTCGTCTTCCGCAATCGCAAGCGCGCCGATATCGATGGTGCGGCCTATGGTGCCGATGCCGAGCGGATGGAGCAGATGGCCGGCGCCCAGCCCGGGTTCGTCTCGTTCAAGAGCTATACCGCCGATGATGGCGAAGTCATCGCGCTCAGCGAATGGGACACCGCCGAAGCGGCCCGCAACTGGGGCAGCCAGCCCGACCATGCCACGGTTCAGGCCCGGGGCCGCGCCGAATACTATCAGGATTACACGCTCTACACCTGCGACCAGCCCCGCACCCACCGCTATGAACGGCCCGGCGAATGAGCGTCACGCTGTACGGCATTCCCAACTGCGACACGGTCAAAAGGGCGCGCAGCTGGCTAGACGCGCGCGGGGTGGTCTATGTCTTTCACGACTACAAAAAGCTGGGTGCAGACCCGGCCAAGCTTGCGCAATGGATGGCAGAAGCGGGTTGGGACGTGGTGCTCAACCGGGCGGGCACCACCTTCCGCAAGTTGCCCGAAACTGACCGTGCGGACCTCGATGCGGCGAAGGCCGTGGCCCTGATGACCGCCAATCCATCGTGCATCAAGCGCCCGGTGGTCGAGCATCCGGGCGGGCTGCTGGTCGGGTTCAAGCCCGACATATGGGCGGCAGCATTTTGAGCGCGACCGTGATCGATTATCTGCGCGCGCACTGGACCGAATTGCTCGGCTCGGTGCTGGGCCTGATCCAGATCTGGCTGCTGGTCCGCCGCTCGATCTGGAACTTCCCCGTGGCCATGGCGATGGTCAGCCTGATCGGTGTCACCCTGTTCGAGGCGCGGCTCTATTCGGAGTGCGGCCTGCAGGCGTTCTTCTTCGTCGTGAACGCGATCGGCTGGGTCCAGTGGAACCGCGTGACGGACGATGCCGATAGGGTTCCGGTGACCTGGATGCGCAACCGCTCACGCGTGGTCTGGGCCGTGGTAACCGTGTTGCTCAGCCTCTCGCTCGGCTGGCTGATGCACACCTTGACCAACGCCGCGCTACCCTTTGCCGATTCTGCGGTGACCGGCGCGAGCATCGCCGCGCAGTTGCTTTTGAACAACAGAAAGATCGAAAACTGGATGCTGTGGGTCGTGATTGATCTTGTTTCGATCGGTCTCTACCTCTACCGCGATCTTAACTTTCTCGCGATACTTTATGTCGTATTCTTGTTCATTTCCATCATCGGCCTGCGTGAATGGATGCGTGGCGCCCGTTCTCTCCCCTCGGAACAATTTGCATGATTACAGTATGTTTCCACGGTGCCGAAAGCACCGGCAAATCGGTGTTGGCCGAAAAGCTCAGCCGCGAACTGGGCGGCACCTGGGTCCCCGAATATGGCCGGACCTATTGCGAAGAAAAAGGCACCGATCTTGCCATGGCCGACCTGCTGGCGATCGCCGAGGGGCAGGCCATGGCGGTCACGGCGGCGGCCAGCGCCCGTCCCAAGCTGCTGCTGCTCGATACCGACCAGTTGATGACCGCGGCCTGGGTCGAGATGCTGTTCGGCGAAGTGCCGGGGGAATTGACCGTCTATCCCAAGGCCGATCTTTACCTGCTGTTCACCCCCGACGTGCCGTGCATCGATGACGGCACGCGGTTCTTCGGCAAGGGTCCGCTGCGCAGCCGCTTTGCCGCGCTGGCCGAAGACGTGCTGGTCCGCGCCGGGGTCAAATATGTGACAATTTCGGGCGGGTGGATCGACCGCGAAAAGGCTGCGCGCGCGGCCATCACCACGCTGATGGCGGCACAAGCGGTGTGGCCGTCGAAATAGGCTCGGCTTACCGCATTCACCGCGATATTTAATTATTTAGCGGGTCTTTTTGATGGTAGCGAAAGCTGACCATGAGAGAACGCCCCCCTATGTTCCGGCTGGCCCGCGAGACTGGCGCTTGACCCTGTTGCTGGCGCTCGCTGCGTTGACCGCTGCCGGGACCGCTGCCGGCGGTGCGCCGGTGAATCAGGTGGCCCTGCCGCCGGTTGTTACCGCCCCGGCTGAAGCCAGCGTGCCGGCAGATGCCACTTGTCCGGTGCTGATTGCTCCGCCTGCTGCTGCGGAGCCTGCCATTGCCCAAGCCCCGGCAACGCCGGCATTCGGTCCGGTAAACAGCGATCAGCCCAACGAGATCGTCGTCAGCGGTGATGTGCTGGCGCGCAAGCAGGATCCGCTGCGTGCGATCAATGCGCAGAGTTTTGCGGTGGTCAACAAAGTAGACGATCTGTTCGTGGGTCCGATTGCCAAGGGGTACCGGCACATCGTGCCCGAACCCGCGCGCGACGGGCTGCACAACGCGCTGTCCAACCTGACCGAGCCGGTGGTGTTCGTGAACGACCTGCTCCAGCTGCACCCGGTGCGCGCGGGCAAAACCCTGCTGCGCTTCGTGATCAATTCGACGATCGGGCTGGGCGGGCTGTTCGATGTGGCCAAGAAAAAGCCGTTTCACATCCAGCATCACAACAACGGTTTTGCCGACACGCTGGGCTATTACGGGGTCAAGCCCGGTCCGTTTCTGTACCTGCCGCTGATCGGCCCGACCACGGTGCGCGACATGTTCGGGCGGGTGATCGACCTGGCGATGTTGCCCACCTTGGTTGGTGTGCCGTTCAACAAGCCCGAGTTCTCGATCCCGCAAAGCGCGCTGAAATCGCTCGACGACCGGATCACCTTCGACGCGCGTCAAACCTATTTCCGCGAACAGACCAGCGACCCCTACGCGTCGGAGCGGATTTACTACCTGCAGATCCGCGCCAATGAGATCGCCGGGCTGCATGGCAGCCATCCCGAACTGTCCGAACGGTTCGGTTCGGCGCCAATTGCGCCCGTAATTCCGCGCTCTTGCGTACTTGCACCGCCGCCGCGTCCGTGATCAAAGCTTGACCGCAGAGGCATTTTGCGGCTTCGATGGCGCGCAAGAAACTCTGGGAGGCGACCCATGGACTTCTTCAAGGCCCTGATCCCCGGTTCGATCCTCACCTTCGTGGTCTGTATGATCATGGGTGCGGGTCACAGCACCGGCGGCTGGCTGCAGATCCAGCATTACCATATCCAGGGCCACAACCTTTACTGGTCATGGGTCATGTTTGCGATCGGCACCGGGCTGTCCTGGATGATCATGGCGATCACCCCGAAATAGTGGCGGTCACGATATAGTTGAGCGCAAGGTCGCGCGACAGGTGCAGGCCTTTGCCGGGCGACCAGGCGATGCCCTGCGGCTCACCCATGGTCAGGCCAGCGCCAGCGAGCAGATCGCGAAGTTCATCCGGCGTGATGAACTGGTCCCAATGGTGCGTGCCGCGCGGGATCATCCCGCTGCGTTCCGCCGCCTCGACCAACAGCAACCGCGATCGCGCGGTGCGGTTGGGGGTGGACAGGACCATCAGCGCGCCCGGGGCCATGGCACCGCGCAGCGCGGCGATGAAGGCAGCGGGATCGGCCACGTGCTCCAGCACCTCGAGCGAGGTGACCAGATCGTATCCGTTGAGGCCAAGCGCACCCACATCGCCGCAGCGATAGTCGATGCCAAGTCCAGCGCCTGCCGCGTGGGCCTGTGCGGCGGCAATGTTTTCAGGCGCCGCATCGACCCCGGTTACCGCCGCGCCAAGCCGGGTGAGCGGTTCGCACAACAGGCCCGCCCCGCAGCCGACATCTAGCGCGCGCTTGCCCGCAAGCGGGCGCACTCCGCGCAAGTCGCCGGGCCAGTGCGCGTCGATTGCGGCCCGAATGAAGCCCAGCCGGACCGGGTTGAGCCGGTGCAGCATCGCTGATGATCCCTTGGGGTCCCACCATTCGGCGGCCAGTGCGCCGAAATGCTGCGCCTCGTGCGGAAGAATGGTGCTGGTCGAACTTGCATTAGCCATGACCCGTCCTTAGAGCCTCCCTCGCTGCAGAGCGAGCGGTTCTGTGGGCAAT
>JANYEY010000116.1 GCA_025359685.1 Sphingomonadaceae bacterium
CGAACTGAATGGCGTATCCTTCACCAAGGGCTGCTACGTCGGCCAGGAAAACACCGCTCGGATGAACTGGCGGGCCAAGGTCAACCGCCGGGTTGTGGTGGTGCCACTGGCGTCCAGCGATCCGGCCCGGCAGCGCGCGGCCTATCCCGAACTTGGCCTAACGGTCGATCACTTGCGGCTCGACGATATTCACCCCGAATGGCTACCGGCCTTCCTCCAACAAGACTGATCCGGCACAAGCTCAGCGCAAATAGCCCAAGACTGCTTTAACGGCTTCGTCCTCTGCTGTGTCGAGCTGCGGCGGCGTCAGATTCGCCCAGGCATCGGTCACTGCGCGAACAAGCGCAGGCAAAGTTCGCGCCGCGACCTGCGGCTCGACCGGCCCGATCTGATCCTGGAAATTCGCCAGCAGCGCAGCGACAAGCATTCCGCCCTGATCGAGATAGTGGCCGATCAGATCGTCGACCGGCAGCCGGGCTTCCTCATGATCGATGGCCGTGGCCAGCAAGTCGTCAGTGCGGTGATGCTGCATTGCGGCGCGTACGAGGGCGCGGACCACGGTTTGCAAATCCGCTGCCGGATCGATCGTCGCTGCGGCCGCCATCAACGTATCGAGCTGACCTTGTTGCTGGCGCTGGATAAGCGCCACCATCAGCGCGTCCTTGTTTGGGAAATACTGGTACAGACTGCCGATACTGACCCCGGCCCGCTCCGCCACGGCATTGGTATTGAACGCGGCAAGGCCGCTTCGCGCGATAATGTGAGCAGCCGCCTCCAGGATTGCATCGCAGGTGGCCCGGGCGCGGCCCTGTTTGGGCAATTTGCGTGGTGAAAGTACCATGAAAGCGTCCTCGCAGCTTTGTCCTCGAAGGCGAGTAGGTGATGTGAGCAATTATTCATATACTGCCGCAGCACGAAACGAAAGAGGATTGCGGCATGGCGCAGAACATCGACGAACGGATCGGTTTCAAGGAATTCTACGCGACCGCTTACCGATCGGATCACCGGCATCCAGCCAATCTGGCGCTGCATATTGTCGGGGTTGTTGCCGGGCTCGGCGTGCTCGCGGCCAGTCTGACCGTCTGGCCGCTATGGACTGCGCTTGGCTTTCCGGTTGCGCATGTCGCTCCGGGTCTGGTCGGCCACCGGCTGTTCGACCGCAATGAGGAGCTGGGCGATATCCGGGTGATGCGCACCGACTATCCGCTCTGGTGGTTCATGATCGCCAATCATCTGATGGCGGCGCGCGTTCTGACCTTCAGTTGGAGATCGAAGCGAGGTGAGGGAGCTTGACGATGGCTTGTAGGATTGCAATCGCGATTGCCACTTAGCCCTCAGGCGGTGCCACCAATCCCGCCTTCACAGCCGCATCGATCAGCATCTGCGTCGCTGTATCGCGCGCCGAATCGCGCGGCAGGCCGAGCGACAGCGTCAATGGCCCGCCCATCAGCGCATCGCCCAGCGCCATCAGGCACAGCGTATGCGTCATCTCGCGCATCTGTCCGCCGTTGAATTCGGCGAGGTCTTCAACGAGGTCGTGGATCGCCTCGAGCAATGGATCGAGCGCATCCTCGTTGCCGTTCATCAGCATCCAGGTGGCGAGCGCGCCGCCGCCTTCCTTGTCGAACGCGTCGAAGGTCATGTCGACCACTTCGCGCGGGTTACCTTCGCCCGCGCGGCTGGCGATCACTGCATCCTCGATCGTGGCGCAGATCGTGGTGGCCAGGTGCCGCGCAAGCTCCTTCTGCAGACCCGCTGCGGAACCGAAATGGTGGAGCAAATTGGCATGGGTGCGCCCGATCCGCGATGCCACGGCCTTCAGTGTCACTGCCTGCGGGCCCAGCTCGATCAGCAGCGCGCGCGCCGCTTCCAGCGCGACGGTGCGGCTTTCCTCTTGGGTCAGGCGCTTTCTTATTGACATCAGTGTCAGTTACTCTATGTGAGGCGTCATGAACGCTCAGACCAAATTCCCCCTTGACGTAGAACCGGCAAGCCTTTCGGGCAAGCACGCGGTTCCCACCCCTGCCGACCTGACCATCACGGTGCGCGACGAGCGTTTTGGCCGTGAACACAAGCCGGGCAAGTGGTGGCTCAACAATGACCCGATCGCCACCCACTGGCACAACTCGCTATCCGCCACCTTCCCGCGCGGCGAAGCGATGTTCATCGAGGCCGTGAAAGCGCACCGCGACGGCGTTCCGCCCAAGCTCGAGGCCGAAATCCGCGCTTTCGTGAAACAGGAAATCAACCACACCCGCGAACACATCGTGTTCAACAAGGCGGCAATCGAGGCGGGCTACGATCTCGATGCGATCGACCAGCGGCTCGAAGCCAATCTGGCGCTGACCAAGGATCGCCCGCCGATCATCAACCTCGCGGTGACCATCGCGCTCGAACATTACACCGCAATGATGGCCAATGACTTCCTCGCCAATCCCAAACATTTCGCCGGGGCCGAGCCCGAAAGCGCGGCGATGTGGCGCTGGCATGCGATGGAAGAAATCGAGCACAAAGGCGTCGCTTACGACACTTATCTCTACGCCGCTCGCAACTGGAGCACGTGGCGCCGCTGGAAGCTTAAATCGATCATGATGCTGATCGTGTCAGGCAACTTCCTCAAGAACCGCTGGAACGATACGCTCAGCCTGCTCGCGCAGGACGGGATCTCCGGTCCCAAGGTCAAGCTGCAGCTGGCCTGGTACCTGATTGGTTCACCCGGCGTGCTGCGCCGCGTGTTTCCCGCTTGGTGCGCTTACTTCCTGCCTGGCTTCCACCCTTGGAACCACGATGACCGCGCGCTGATCGCCAAGACCGAAAGCGAGTTCCCAGACGCGGTAATGGCAGCCTAGGTCCTCTCCATTTGTGCCATTCGGCGAAAATGGAGAGGACCTTGATTGCTTACGCCGCGCGCATGGCAGCGGCTTCGTCGTCGCTGCCATCGCAATCGCTCGGCTTGCCCAGCACAACGCGGTGTTCAACAGATTCGGTTTCGTAACCGCGCGACAGGCTGAAGCGGCGCTGGAGCCGCCCGGTCGGCGCAAAGCCGACCTTGCGCAGCACCGCGCCCGACGCCGGGTTGTCGATGAAATGGCCTGCAACCACCTCGCCGTGACCCAGCACCTTGGCGAGGCGCAGTACCGCGCGGGCCGCTTCGGTGGCATAGCCGCGGCCCCAGTATTCGCGGCCGAACCAATAGCCCAGTTCAACCGCGTCACCATCCGCAGCAAGGCCGATGCAACCGATCAGCGGGGCCGGCCCGGCGCTATCGGGCAGGGTCACGAAGAAATGCGGGCAGCGCGGATCCTGCGCCTTTTGCGCAAAGCTGCGAGCGTGGTCGGCAGTGTAAGGCCACGGTGCTTTGGCGAGGTTCTTGACCACCGCTTCATCGCCGATCGTGACGAGCAGTTCGGGCCAGTCCTCGGGCCAGGCGGGGCGCAGGAACAGTCTTTCGCTGCGAATGAACATGGTACGTCTCCCAACTCTCTTCGCCCTGCCCCGCCGATCTAGGGCGGAGGCATGACAGTGCCATTACGCTTTGCGCCGGAATGCACCGCTAACGGGGCGTCCGGGGAAAGCCGTTCCGAGGGAGAGACGAAAAGAGGGAGACGGGCGGGGCCCTCTCCCTCATTCGGCCGGACTGAGTCCGGCGGGGCCACCCGTCTGGATGGCCCTGTGGAAACCATCCGTATTATTCAGCCGCGACTGCCATATCGACTGACACGTATTTGCGGCCAAGCTTGCCAGCGTGGAATCGGACGCGGCCAACGGCCAGCGCAAACAAGGTATGATCCTTGCCGATGCCGACGTTGACGCCCGGATACACGCGGGTGCCGCGCTGGCGGATAATGATGTTGCCGCCGATCACTTCCTGACCGCCGAACTTTTTCACGCCGAGGCGGCGGCCTGCCGAATCGCGACCATTGCGCGAGGAGCCACCAGCTTTTTTATGTGCCATCTCGATCTACTCCGAATTCTTATTCAGCAGGCTTCGCAGCCTTGGGTGCAGCCTTTTTCGGCGCAGCCTTGGCGGGTGCTTCTGCAGCAGCTTCGACGGGAGCAGCTGCTTCGACCTTGGGCGCAGCGGCTTCCTTCTTGGCGGCCTTCTTCTCGTCGCCGATAGCCAGGATGCGCAGCAGGGTGAGCTGCTGGCGGTGGCCGTTCTTGCGGCGATAGTTGTGGCGGCGGCGCTTCTTGAACACCACGACCTTTTCGCTCTT
>JANYEY010000081.1 GCA_025359685.1 Sphingomonadaceae bacterium
CTTGCTCCTCGCTCAGCAGCGCGAGCGGCAGGCCCATTTCCTCGAATTCGGCCCACAGTTCGGGGAGCCACTGACCGGACCGGGCGCGGGCTTGCGCGCCGTCGTCCAGGTGCCGCTCAAGCAGCCGTTCGATCATGTCCGTCAGCATCGCCTCGCGCGTCCCTTGAATATGGTGCCGGCTAGAGGATTCGAACCCCTGACCCCCTGATTACAAATCAGGTGCTCTACCAACTGAGCTAAGCCGGCTAGGTGGACTTAAGTGCAGGCGTCCTTAGCCCTAGGCGGCGCCAAAGGTCCAGCCCTCGGTTTGCGCAATTTCAGCGGTGAGCAGGGGCGGCGACCAGTTGGCAGGATCGTGCGCCAGCCCGCGCAGCCATGCCGCCGAGATCAGCGCATCGGCGGCATGATCGGTGATCGGCCCGTGTCCGCGCACCGGCTTTGAGTTCAGCGCGCTAAGCGCAGCGTTCAGTGCAGCATAGTCGCGGATCTTGGATTTCGCCGCCGTTCGCCCCGCAGCGATCGCGGCGAGGGTGGTGTAGATCTCGACCAGCACCGAGCCGCCATCGGGCAGCGGATCGAACGGCCAGATCGCATGGCGGTGCTGCAGCCGTTGCAGCAGCCGCATCCCCGCGAGCGAACACTTGCCGACTTGCGCCGCGCCGACGAGATTGAAGTTGCTGTATGGGCGGCATCCGGCACGCGCTTGGGCGTGCTCGGTCTGCCGGAAACGCCCGCGCCCGCCACCGAACAAGGCGCCCTCACGCCCGCCGTGACGGCGGAAATGTGGGGCGATGTCGAGGTGATCGGCGAATTTGGTGGCGCCGAGGTACGGCTCATCGGAGCTGACCGTTTCGACCAGCGCCCACAATTCGCGCGCGGTTTGCGGGCTATCCGTCCAACCGGGGAAGTATGAGCTCTGGTCAGCATGGGCGAACGAAAAGCTCATATCGAACCCGACCATCGTATCAGGCGGTAGGTCGTGCAGCAGCCAGCCAAGCACTTCGCCCCGCGACCAGCGATGGCCGGGGCGCACCAGTATGGGCGCAGCATCGCCAACTTCGCACAGCGCCAGAGCAATCCCGTGATGCCGCTCGCCCGCCGCCCCCGACCAGTCGATCGCGGCGAAATGCTTGAACCGTTCCGGCTTCATCCGCCCTTTAGCTCAGCCCGGCGCTTGGCCCACCATTCCATGCGTTTCAGCACTTCGCGCTCGAACCCGCGTTTGGCCGGCTGGTAGTATTGCTGCGGCTTCATTTCCTCGGGCCAGTAGTCTGCGCCCGAGAAGCCGTCTTCTGCCGAGTGGTCGTAGGCGTAATCCTTGCCGTAGCCGATATCCTTCATCAGCTTGGTCGGGGCGTTGAGGATATGCGCTGGCGGGGCGAGGCTGCCGGTCTGGCGGGCGCTGTCCCAGGCTGATTTCTGCGCCATGTAGGCCGCGTTCGATTTGGGCGCGGTGGCGAGGTAGAGGCAGGCCTGGACGATCGCCAGTTCGCCCTCGGGGCTGCCGAGGAACTGGTAGGCATCTTTGGCGGCAAGGCACTGGATCAGCGCCTGCGGATCGGCGAGGCCCACGTCTTCGCTGGCAAAGCGGACCAGCCGGCGCAGGACGTAAAGCGGTTCCTCACCCGCGGTCAGCATCCGCGCCGTGTAATAGAGGCTGGCCTGCGGGTCGGACCCGCGCAGGGCCTTGTGCAGCGCGGAAATCAGGTTGTAGTGCCCGTCACGGTCCTTATCATAGACGGCGACGCGGCGCTGCAGGAATGCCCCCAGCGCAGCGGGATCGAGTGGCTCGGGGATTGCCGCTGCGTACAGCGTTTCGGCCTGATTGAGCAGGAAGCGCCCGTCGCCGTCGGCGGAGGCGACCAGTGCCTCACGCGCATCGGCGGTGAGGGGGAGCGGACCTTCGAGTTCCTCAGCGCGGCTCAGCAAGGTATCGAGCGCTGCTGCATCGAGCCGGTGCAGGATCAGCACCTGCGCCCGGCTGAGCAGCGCGGCGTTAAGCGCGAAGCTGGGGTTCTCGGTGGTTGCGCCAACCAGCGTCACCGTGCCCTTCTCGACGAACGGCAGGAAGCCGTCCTGCTGGGCGCGGTTGAAGCGGTGAATTTCGTCCACGAACAGCAGCGTGCGCTGTCCCGGCCCCAAACCACTTCGGGCCATGGTCTCGGCCTCGGCGAAGGCCTTCTTGAGGTCGGCCACGCCCGAGAACACCGCGCTGATCGCCGCGAACCGCATCCCCACCGCCTGCGCGAGCAACCGCGCGATGCTGGTCTTGCCGGTGCCGGGCGGGCCCCACAGGATCATGCTGGACAGGCGGCCTGCGGCAACCATGCGCCCGATCGCGCCTGCGGGGCCGGTCAGGTGCTCCTGTCCGATCACTTGATCGAGCGCGCGCGGACGCAACCGGTCGGCCAGCGGCGCGTCTGCACGCGGTTCTTCTTCAGGACTATCGGGAAGGTCTGCAGCAAACAGGTCGGCCATCTTAACAAGATAGCGGCTGCGAGAATTTTTGCACCAAGGGGCTTGCACGATCGATTTAAAGATATATCTTAGACTCATCATGAAAGGACAAAGACACATCAGCATGCACGGATGCGGCCCACGGGGCCGAGGTTATGGCCCGATGGCCGCAATGATTATGACAGGCTGGGGACGCCACTGGGGTTCGGACTGGGGCGCAGGCTTCGGCGGTGAAGGCCGCGGACGCGGCGGACCTGGGCGGCGCGGTCCAGGTGGGCGCGGCCGGATGTTCGGCTCGGGCGAGCTGCGTCTCGCGTTGCTCGGCCTGATCGCCGAAGCGCCGCGCCACGGTTACGAGTTGATCAAGGCAATCGAGGAACTCTCGGGCGGCCAGTACGCGCCGAGCCCCGGCGTGGTTTACCCGACGCTGAGCCTGCTCACCGACGAAGGCATGGCCGAAGAACAGGCCGGCGAAGGATCGCGCAAATCGTTTAGCGCCTCCGCTGCCGGACGTGCCGAACTGGGCGACCGCCAGGAAGAATACGACGCCATCATCGCGCGGCTCAAGGGCCTGGCCGAGGAAAGCGAGCGCACCAGTGCGCCGCCGCTCAAGCGGGCAATGGGCAACCTGTTCCACGCGGTGAAGAATCGCATGGCCTCAGGTGACTTCGACCGCGAGACGGTGCACTCGATTGCAGAGATCCTCGACGAAGCAGCGCGCAAGATCGAGCGCCTGTAACGCATTGATCCGGCGCGGGTTTGGCTCTGTGACACTTTCATGATTGCCTCCTTCCGCAGCGTCAAACGACGTGCGGGAGGTGGGCATGAATGAAATGGGCGGAACAGCGGCCAAGGTGCCACTGAGTTTCTGGATAGTTGCAGGCCTTGGCGTGCTGTGGAACGGCTTCGCCAGTCTGGCCTTCTGGCTTACTGCGACCAAGGACCCGAGCACCATGGCGCAAACCCCGCCGGCGATGATCGCCGCGCTCAACAACACCCCGTTCTGGGCGATGGCGGCCTGGGGGCTGGCAGTCGGAGCCGCTTTTGCAGGTTCGCTGCTGCTGGTCCTGCGCCGCCGCTGGGCCGTGCCGGCTTTTACCGTCTCGCTCGCCGGGCTCGTGATCCTCACGCTCTACCAGATCGCGGCCAATATGCCGATGAGCCTGTTTCAGGTGGTGATGATCTGGCTGGTTGCGCTGTTCCTGCTGCGCTTCAGCAATAGCGAAGCGGGCAAGGGCTTGTTGCGCTAGCTTGCGGACTGCGCGGTGATCAGCCGGATGTAGTTATCCGCAACGGTCTGGTTGATCCGGTCCCAGTCGAAAGCCCGGCTTTTCACTTCCCCGGCCTTGCCATGCCCGATCCGCAATGCGGGATCGAGGGCATAGGTGCGCAGCGCATCGGCGAAGAGGTCAACCGCGCCGGGCGCGATCAGGCGGCCCGAGCTACCATCGGCAATGAGGTTTTCGCTGCCCGTCGCTGCCGCCGCAACCACCGGCACCGCGCAGGCCATCGCCTCCAGCGAGACATTTCCGAACGCTTCTGTCTCGCTGGGGAAGAACATCGTGTCCATCGAAGCCACGGCCCGGCCAAGGTCGGGCCCGGCCAGAAACCCGGTAAATACCGCACCGGGCAACCGCGCTTCGAACCAATCACGCGCCGGACCTTCGCCCACCACCAGCACGCGGTGCGGAACGCCCATTTCGCGCAGCCTGGCGATGCCATCGCTGAACACGTCGAGGCCCTTTTCCATGACCAGGCGGCTTAGGAAGCCGATCACATAGTCATCGTCGGCGAGGCCCAGGCTGCGGCGCCAGGCCATGTCGCGCCGCCCAGCGTTGAAGGTGCCGCGATCGACCCCGCGCGACCAGATGCCGATGTCATAGCTCATCCGCTCTTCGCGCAGCACTTGGGCCATCGATTCGCTCGGCGCGACCAGCGCGGTGCAGCGCCGATAAAAACGCCGTTGCAGCGCCACTGCGACCGGGGCCAGAAAACCGACGTAATAGTACTTGAGGTAAGTCTCGAACCGGGTGTGGACCGAGGCGATGACTGGCAATCCGTGCTTCCTCGCCCAGGTCACCGCTCGGTGGCCGCTGGCATCGGGAGCGGACACATGAACCACATTGGGTTTGAATTCAGCGAGGTCACGCTTGATCCTCGCGTTCACACCTGAGGACAGCCGATATTCAGAGCGAAACGGGATCGGCACCGAGGGCAGCGAGACGAGATCGCCGGTCGGCTCCATCTCAGGATGGTCCACCGTCGGCGAATAGACCCGCACCTGTGCGCCCTGGCGGAGCAGGTAGCCGACCAGTCGGTTAAGCGCCTTGTTCGCGCCGTCCACGGTGATGTTGTAGTTGCCCGAGAACAAGGCGATCCTGAGGTCGGTCGGCTGCATCGACGCGCCATAGCGGCGATGCACTGGCATGGCGAGGGCGCAGACAGATCGGGGCACATGTTTGCACATGTGCCCCGATTGTCGGCTGCCTGAACTTCAGGTCCGGCGGCTGTTACCAGCCGCGGCGGCCTTCGCCCTGGTCATCGCGATGATCGCGGCGATCGTCGTGATCGCGATCGCGGTCATGGCCACGATACTGGTCACGGTCGTTGTGGCCGCGCCGGTCATAGCGGCGATCGTAGCGGCCCTGGCGATCGTAGTAGCGTCCGCCGTTGTCATAGGAGCCGCCGTTGTAGTAGCCGCCGTTGCTGCCGTAATAGTAGCCGTTGGTGGCATAATAGCCGCCGCCATAGCCGTTGCCGTAATTGCCGTTGTCATAACAGCGGCGATCATCGTCGCGGTCACCGTCGCAGTGGCGGTTATTGTGGTTTGAGCTCAAGGCGGCGAGGGCAATGATCCCCAGCACGCCGACACCGACCGCGATGGCGGTGCCGTTATCGTCATGGTGATGGCGGCTTTGCGCCATGGCCGGGCTGGCCGAAACCAGTGCGGTCGCTGCCATGGCACCGGCAAGCACGGTCTTCTTTGCAAACTGGAACATGTCACGTCTCCACAGCGCGATAGGTGGAGCATGATGCTTCGCCCGGCTGACTGTCTGGTGGAGATGTGGACCTCCGCGGGTGAACGCAGTCGGCACGAGGTCGGCAGCTCTTGTTCAGCTAGAGGTTACTTTAGCTGAACAAAACCGCCTGCCGGTTTACGCCGCTTCTTTCTTGCGCCCGGCTTTCTTGCGCTCGTTCGGATCGAGCAGCGCCTTGCGCAGGCGGATCGACTGCGGGGTCACTTCGACCATTTCGTCGTCGTCGATATAGGCGATCGCCTGTTCCAGCGTCATGATCCGCGGCGGGGTCAGGCGGATTGCATCGTCCTTGCCGGTCGAGCGGAAGTTGGTCAGCTGCTTCGACTTCATCGGGTTGACTTCAAGGTCAGCGTCTTTTGCATTTTCGCCGATGATCATGCCTTCGTAGATCTTGTCTTGCGGGCGCACGAACAGCACGCCGCGTTCCTCCAGCATGTTGAGCGCATAGCCCACCGCTTCGCCGGCGCAGTTGGAGATCAGCACGCCCACCGGGCGGCCCTCGATCGCGCCCTTGTAAGGGCCGTACTTCTCGAACAGGCGGTTCATGATCCCGGTGCCGCGCGTGTCGGACAGGAATTCACCGTGGTAGCCGATCAGGCCGCGGCTGGGAGCGGAGAAGGTGATCCGGGTCTTACCGCCGCCTGAGGGGCGCATGTCGGTCATCTCGCCCTTGCGGATCGCCATTTTCTCGACGACCACGCCGGCGTATTCGTCATCGACGTCGATCACGGTGGTTTCATAAGGCTCGGTGCGCTTGCCATGTTCGTCTTCGGCATAGAGCACGCGCGGGCGGCTGATGCCGAGTTCGAAGCCTTCGCGGCGCATCGTCTCGATCAGCACGCCAAGCTGCAATTCGCCGCGCCCGGCCACTTCGAAGCTGTCGCGATCAGCGCTTTCGGTGACGCGGATCGCAACGTTACTTTCGGCCTCGCGGGCGAGCCGGTCGCGGATCATCCGGCTGGTAACCTTGGTCCCTTCGCGTCCGGCCATCGGCGAATCGTTCACTGCAAAGCGCATCGACAGCGTCGGCGGATCGATCGGCTGAGCATGCAGCGGCTCGGTTACCGCGGGATCGCAAATCGTGTTGGACACGGTCGCTTCGGTCAGCCCGGCGATCGAGATGATGTCACCGGCGCGCGCTTCATTGACCGGTACGCGTTCGAGGCCGCGGAACGCCATCAATTTGGAGGCACGGCCGGTCTCGATAATATTGCCATCGTTGTCGAGCGCATGGATCGGCGAATTGACCTTGACCGTGCCCGACTGGACCTTGCCGGTGAGGATCCGGCCGAGGAAGTTGTCGCGGTCGAGCAGGGTGACGAGGAACTTGAACGGCCCGTCGACGTCGGCCGCCGGGGCGGGGACGTGATCGACGATCTTCTGAAACAGCGGGGTCAACGTTCCTTCGCGCATGCTCGGGTCTTCATTGGCATAGCCGTTGCGGCCCGAGGCGTAGAGCACTGGGAAATCCAGCTGCTCGTCGGTTGCGTCAAGGCTGACGAAAAGGTCGAACACTTCGTCGAGCACTTCCTGGATGCGTTCGTCCTGGCGGTCGACCTTGTTGACCACGACGATCGGACGCAGCCCCAGCGCGAGCGCCTTGCCGGTGACGAACTTGGTCTGCGGCATCGCCCCTTCGGACGAATCGACCAGCAGGATCACCCCGTCGACCATCGACAGGATCCGCTCAACCTCACCGCCGAAGTCGGCGTGGCCGGGGGTGTCGACGATGTTGATGTGGGTGGTGTGGCCGTGATGATCGTCCCATTCGACCGAGGTGCACTTGGCCAGAATGGTGATTCCGCGCTCTTTTTCGAGGTCGTTCGAATCCATCGCCCGCTCCTCGATCCGCTGGTTATCGCGGAAAGTGCCGGATTGGCGGAACAGCTGGTCGACCAGCGTAGTTTTACCATGATCGACGTGCGCGATAATCGCGATATTGCGCAGGGGAAGCTGAGCGGACATTCAATAACTCTCGGATAAGGGGAGGGCGACGCTTGTGCTGCGCCGCAACATTGGCCGCGCCCCTAGCCCAAAGAGGCTGGCGGGGCAAGCTTGGTGGTTGTGTGAAGGGCCTGAAAGCCTGGACCGCTTGGACCACAATCCAAGCAAAGAAAGGCAGTTTCCGGATTTCAGTAAATTCAATGACTTGCGAGGGGGAGTGGTGGCCGCGGGAATAAGCATATTTGCACTTCTAAGAAGGCAAATTGACAGTTCCGTGATCGTGCTGGCCATTGTTCCGAATTAGCAGACTCGAGACAAGTAGGAAAACGCGTCGGACCTCGCGCTTCGGCATTGCGGGGTCCTTGCGTCGGCTCCTAGTATTGTGCAACTTCAACAAATCTCGAAATGGGGGCCATTGCCATGGATTGGATGTTTCTTCCTTATAAGCGCTACGCTGATTTTTCGGGTCGCTCGACTCGCAAGGAATATTGGCTGTTCACCGCGTTTGTCTTGCTGGTTACGATTGGTCTGATTGTCTTGATGGTGGCCGGCGGGTTTAATCTGGACGCCAGTAACGGTTCGGACCGGTTTTCGGGCAGTAGTGCCTTGGAAACCGTTGCCCTCGTTGGCTTGATAGTCTTCTGGCTCGGCACAATCATTCCCAACCTTGCGGTCACCGTGCGTCGGTTTCATGATCGCGACATGTCGGGTTGGTGGGTGCTGGGCTTTGGGATTCTCTCAAGGATTCCAGTTCTCGGCTGGATCGCTACCATCGCGCAGCTTGTCATTCTGGCGCTTCCCGGCATAGCGGGTGCGAACCGGTTTGGCGCGGATCCGCGTGATCCTTTGAACGTGAACGTTTTTTCTTAGAGTTCGCGCAGCGCCTGTGCCGGCTTCGCTCTCAGCAAGGGGAGCGAGGCGGCCAGCGCAAAGCCGATTACCAGCGCGAGGCCCAGCCCGAGTACCACCATCACTTCAGTCCAGTCGGGCAGCCAGTCGAAGCCGAACAGTTTTACCACCACCAGCCAGGCGATGCCGCTGCCCAGTGCCAGCGCCACTCCGGCAAGGACCGTGGCGAGCAAGGCGTATTCGGCCAGTTGCAGCACCAGCAGCTGCCGCCGGCTGGCCCCCAGCACGCGCAGGATCACATTATCATAGACCCGCGCCGTGCGCGCCGCGGCGATTGCGCCGAGTAGCACGGCGATACCTGCCAGCACCGCGACCGAAGCAGCGGCAAGGATCGCGAGGCTGACCTGGCGCAGCAAGTCGCGCGCCTGGGTCAGCACTCCGCCAACTTCGATCACCGAGCTGGCTGGAAAGGCGCGGACCAGCGAGCGGAGCAGATCGCCGCGCGGGGTGTCCTTGGGCAGGTTGATCGTCGCAGCCAGATTATGCGGCGCGTCTTCAATCGCGTTGGGGCTGAACACCAGCACATAGTTGAAGCCCATCGAATCCCAGTCGATCCGGCGCAGCGAGGCGATCCGCGCGGTGCGTTCAACCCCCAGCAGCCCGATGGTCAGCTCGTCACCGATCTTCAGGTTCAGCGCCTGCGCCAGCTTTTCATCGATCGAGACCGATGGCTCCCCCGCATAGCCCTTGGGCCACCACTTGCCCGCCGTGACGACATTGCCTTCGGGCACTTCGTCCGAATAGGTGAGGCCCCGCTCACCGCGCAGCGGCCAGGCCTCTTCGGGGATTTCCTTCATGTCCGCGACGCGGGTCATCGCGCTTTCTGGCCCATAAGCGAGGATCGCGCCGCGCAGCGCCGGGACCAGCCGAACCTTGGCGGCGGGCGCAACCTTGTTTACCGCCGCGACGAATTCAGCCCCGCGCGCCTTGGGCACATCGAGCACGAAATAGTCCGGCGCGCGCTGCGGAACCCGCGCCATGATGTTGGCATCGAGGCTGGTCTGGATCGCGGCAAGGGTGACGAAGGCGGCGAGGCCGAAGCCCAGCGCGGTGACCAAGGCGCCGGTCTGCGCGCCGGGGCGGTGGAGGTTGGCGAGCGCGATGCGCAACAAGGGCGCCTTGGGCCGGGGCAAGCGCGAGGCAAGCCAGCGGATCAGCCAGCCCAGCGCGCCGAGCAGCAACAACAGCGCGAGCGAACCACCGAGGAACCACGCGGTGATCAGCTTGGCCTTGGTGGTCAGCAGCGCCAGCGCGGCGATTGCGATCATGCCGAGGCCGACCGGCAGCACCGCATCGCGCCAGCTTTGCTTGAGCGGCGAAACCCGCGCGCGCAACAGCGCCATCGCCGGAAAGCGCCGTGCGGACAGCAGCGGCGGCGCGGCGAAAACCAGCGCAATCAGCAAGCCGTAAAGCGCGGCCTTGACCAGTGCACCCGGATCGAACACCAGCCCCGGCGATACCGGGAGCAAGCTGCCCAGCGCGGCGGCCAATAGCGGGGTCACCAGCACCCCGGCGACCAACCCGGCCGCGCTGCCGACCAGCGCCGCAGTGCCGACCTGGAGCAAGTAGATGCGCGCGATATCGCCGCTGGTCGCGCCCAGCACCTTCAAGGTCGCCACGCTCCCGCGCCTCGCCTCAAGATATGAAGACACCCCGCCGCCGATGCCGATCCCGGCGATTGCCAGGGCAGCGAGCCCGACCAGCACGAGGAAATCACCCATCCGGCTGACGAAGCGTTCGGCCCCGGGGGAGGCGTTGTCGCGGGTGCGCAGCTCGAAGCCCGATGAAGGGAACTGCTTCTTGAGTCGGTCGGCCAGGCCTTGCGCATCGCTGCCGCGACCCATCGCGATGCGGTATTTGGCCCGGTACATTGCGCCGGGTGCGGTGAGGCCCGCGCGCTGCGGGACATCGGCGGCGACGATCACCACCGGGCCGAGCGTGAAGCCTTCGCCGAGCCGGTCAGGCTCTTCGGCGATGATCCCGGCGACTTTGAGCGGCAGAGTGCCGATCGTCACGCTGTCGCCCGGCTTCACCCCAAGCCGCTCGGCTGCGCCTTCAGCTAGCCAGGCCTCGTCACTGCTCGGCGCGCCAGTGGAGCGGCCATCCTTGAGCTTGAATTGGCCGACCAGCGGCCAAGCGGTGTCGACCGCCTTCAATTCAATCGGCGCGGCGAGGTTGCCCGCACGCGCCATCGCCTGCAGCCGCATCCCGCCCGAAACCTTACCAGCTTTGGCGAAAGCGGCACTCTCGGTTGGAGAGGCGGCGCGCTGCCACACCGCCACCTCGACATCGCCGCCCAGGATCGTGCGTCCGCGGCTCGCCAATTCGCGCTCGATTGCGCCGGTCAGCGTGCCGATTGCGGCCAGCGCGCCGACGCCGAGAAACAGGCACACCAGCAGCAGCCGTAGCCCCTTGAAGCGTGCCGACAAGTCGCGCCGGGCGATGGTCCAGGCAGTGCGCCACGGACTCATGCCGAGTGGTCGCTCGCGATCCGGCCATCGGCCAGTGTAACCACCCGCTCGCACCGCGCGGCCAGCGCGGGATCATGCGTGATCACCACCAGTGTAGCCCCGCTCTCGGCGCGGCGCGCGAAGAGCAAATCCATCACGCTGCTGCCGGTCGCGGCGTCGAGGTTGCCGGTCGGTTCGTCAGCGAACACCAGCGCGGGCTTGGGGGCAAGCGCGCGGGCGATGGCGACCCGTTGCTGCTCGCCGCCCGAAAGCTGGGCCGGGTAGTGGCCGAGCCGTTCGCCCAGACCGACCGCCGTTAGTTCCGCCTCGCCGCGGGCTTTGGCATCGGGCATTCCGGCGAGTTCGAGCGGGGTCATCACATTCTCGAGCGCGGTCATCGTCGGCAGCAGGTGGAACGCCTGCAGCACCACCCCGATCCGCCCGCGCCGCGCCAAGGCCAGCGCATCTTCGCTCATCGCGGCAAAGTCTTCACCGGCGACTTGCAGCGTGCCGCCGCTGGCCCGTTCGAGGCCGGAGAGCACCGCCATCAGGCTGCTCTTGCCCGAGCCAGAAGGGCCGAGCAGCGCGAGCGTCTGGCCGTACGGTACAGTCAGGTCGATGCCGCGCAGCACTTCTACCGCGCTGTCGCCGGAACCAAGGCTGAGGGTAAGATTAAGGGCCGCAATCGCGGGCAGGGGGCTTGTCACGTCGCGGGGATGCCATAGCTAGAGGGCAGACAGAAGGAAGTTGCAGAATGAAATGGAAGTTGATGGCTCTGCTTGCAACCCCCCTGGCACTGGTGGGATGCAAGGAATCGACGGAGGCACCTGCGCCGCAGCCCACAGCCGCCGTCACTGCTGCACCCGTGGCAGGCGAGATGACCGTGCTCGCGCTCGGTGATAGCCTGTTTGCAGGTTACGGGTTGGGTCCGGGCGAAAGCTATCCCGCGCACCTCGAATCAGCGCTCAAGGCGCGGGGGCTGCCGGTGAAGTTCGTCAATGCCGGGGTTTCCGGCGATACCACGGCCGACGGCCTTGCCCGGGTCGATTTCGTCTTGAACGGCATGAAGCAAAAGCCGGCGCTGGCGCTCATCAGCCTGGGCGGCAATGACATGCTGCGCGCGGTCCCGCCTGCCGAGACGCGCAAGAACCTTGCCGCGATCCTTGCCAAATTCAAAGCGGCGAAGGTGCGGGTGGTGCTGCTCCAGCTGCTCGCCGCACCGAACCTGGGCAAGGAATACGCGGACCAGTTCAACGCGATTTATCCGGCGCTGGCCAAGCAATATGGCGCGACACTGGTGCCGTTCTGGCTCGCCCCGCTACAGGGGCATCCGGAATTGCTGCAAGGCGATCACATCCACCCGACCTTGCCCGGGATCGACAAGCTGGTCGCGGCAACCGAAGCTCAGGTGGCCGCAGCGCTGCCTAAACGCGCTCCGCCCGTCCCGCGCTGAGGCGCCATACCGCAGCACGGCCAATGATCGCCTCGAACGGGGCCAGCTCCGTCCCGGTCAGCCAGACCTGCGCCGTGCCTTGACCAAGCCGGTCAAACAAAGCCTCGCGGCGCAGCGGATCGAGGTGCGCGGCAACCTCGTCGAGCAGCAGCACGCCTGGACGGTTGGCGCAAAGCAATCCGGCGTGCGCCAGAGTGATCGCGATCAGCATCGCTTTCTGCTCGCCGGTCGAGCACGCGGCGGCCTCTTCGCCCTTGCCGGCCATGGTCACCCCAAGTTCGTCGCGGTGCGGGCCCACCAAGGTGCGCTGCGCCGCGCGATCGCGGCGGCGGCTCTCGGCCAGTGCAGCGGTTAGGGCGGCAGGATCGAGTGGGCCGCCGGGGCGGTATTCCAGCGCGGGCCGGGCAAATGGTGCATCGGGCAGCCCGTCCAGCGCAGTCATGAGCGCGCCGATCAGCCGAGCGCGGGCCTGCGCCACCACCGCGCCGGCCTCACCGATCTGGGCTTCGATCGCGGTCACCCACTGCGGATCGGGCTCGGCCGGTTCGCTGAGCAAGCGATTGCGTTCGCGCAGGGCCGCCTCAAGTTTGGCCGCATGGCGTGCGTGTCCGGGTTCGAGCGCGAGCACCAGCCGGTCCAGAAAGCGCCGGCGCGCGCCCGCGCTGTCCATGAACAGGCGGTCCATCGCCGGGGTCAGCCAGCCTATGCTGAGCCATTCGCCCAATTGGACGGCGGGCATATCGGCGCCATTGACCTGCACAACGCGGCGGCTGGGCTTGTCTGGCCGGGTCCCGGTGCCGAGCTGAACGTTGCCGCCAAGGTCAGCGCTGACCGCGAACCCTGCTTCGGAACCATGCGCCGCGACATCGGCCAGCGCAGCGCGGCGGAGGCCGCGTCCCGGCGCCAGCAGCGACAGTGCTTCGAGCACGTTGGTCTTGCCCGCACCGTTCTCGCCGACCAGTAGGTTGAACTGCGTCGTACCATCAAGCGCGGTCTCGGCATGGTTACGAAACTGGGTCAGCCTGATGCGGTTGAGCGACATGATGGGGCGGCGATAGGTTGGCAGGCTTGCAGTGTCACGCAAAAGACGAATCCTGAAACTTGGGGAATTTTCCCAACTGTTGTTCATTCACCTTGGCGCAAGATTCCATTCAGCTAAGCGAAAGCTTGAAATTACGGGGTTTTTCGAAATTGGCACGGGCGATGCAATCAGTCTGGCATCTGCCGATTGCGGCGGAACCAAACAAACCAGGAGACTGACAATGACCAACGCCACTTACGCAAGCCGCCTTGCCGCCGCCGCTTCGGCCTTCATGCTTTCGCTCGTACTGCTGACCGCCACGGCGACCACCCCTTCGGCGGCACATGCCACCGTTTATGTCGGAGAAGTCGCATGAACTCGATCGACCACAACGATCGCACCGTCGCTCCTGCCCGCGGTTTCCGGCTGGGCAAGGCCAATGCCAAGTTCATGGGCGTTTGCTCGGGTATCGCCGATTTCTTTGGCTGGGACGTCAACCTCGTCCGCATCGGCTTCGCGCTGGGCACCGTCCTTGGCTTCGGCTCGCTGCTGGTAGTTTACCTCGTGATCGGCCTCATCGCCGATTGAGGCAAATCGCGGTGAGGCCCCACCTTCGGGTGGGGCCTAAACCGCCGACGATTTGGCAAATGGCGAGAAGTTGGTGCCGGTGTCAAACACCTCCACCCCCTCGCGGGTTTTCAAGAACCCGACCACCGCATAAGTCACCGGGGTCAGCACGACCTCCCACAGCACTTTCAGCAGCCAGTTGGTGACCATCACGGTCAGCACCTGCGCATTGGTCCAGGTGCCGAGAAAGGCGATCGGATAGAAGATCGCGCTGTCGACTGCCTGGCCGAACACGGTTGAACCAATTGTGCGGGTCCACAGCTTGCTGCCGCCGGTCCAGATTTTCATCTTGGCGAGCACGAAGCTGTTGACGAATTCGCCCGCCCAGAACGCGATCACGGAGGCGAGGACAATCCGCCAGGTATTGCCGAACACACTTACGTAAGCCGCCTGTCCGTCCCACCCCGCCGCCGGCGGCATGGCCACGACCACGAAGCTCATGAAAGCCATGAACAACAGCGCGGCAAACCCGGTCCACACACAGCGCCGCGCGTTAGCGTAGCCGTAGACTTCGGTCAGCACGTCACCCAGCACGTAACTCACCGGGAAAAACAGGATCCCCGCGCCGAAGGTATAGCCATGCACCGTCGCCAGCTTGCTCGCCCCGATCAGGTTTGACAGCAGCAGGATCGCGACGAACGCCGCCATCATGTAGTCGAAATAGCGGAAGTGGCGGCGAGCACCGGTGGCGCCGTCTAGCTGAGTGAGCGTCGTTGTCATCGAGCGGGGACTTACCCCGGTTTGCAAGGCCTGCAAAGCCTGCCTATGGATCACCTTGCGCGCGCCCGTAGCTCAGTTGGATAGAGCACGTGACTTCTAATCTCGAGGCCGCAGGTTCGACTCCTGCCGGGCGCGCCAATTTTCAGCCCCGCGCCG
>JANYEY010000007.1 GCA_025359685.1 Sphingomonadaceae bacterium
AGTGGTGCCCGGGGGCGGATTCGAACCACCGACACGCGGATTTTCAATCCGCTGCTCTACCAACTGAGCTACCCGGGCAGCACGGCTGGGTGGTCCTGAAACAGGCTCGCCCGGCGGCTGGAAGCGCGCCTATGGCGAAGCGGCGCGCGGTTGGCAAGAGGGTTATGCCTCGGCGTCTTCGTCCAGCTCGCTGGGCGGGACGGGCAGGGCGTAACCGTCGTCGAGCCAGCGGACGAGGTCGCGGTCCTTGCACCTGGGTGAGCAGAACGGGGTGAACTCCTCAGCTCGCGGGCGGCGGCAGATCGGGCATTTGCGCGTGGTCGTCATAGCGGGACCGCCTGTACCGCAATCTCGTGCGGTAGCGAGGGGGAATTGTCGCTCCAGCGAATATCGCGCCCAGTGCGGCGGGCGAGTTCGGTTTCCCAATCGCCCGCGATGCGCGCGCGGACTTCGCTCGATCCTTCGAGGAGCAGCGCGCCCGGCTCGGCGATCCGCTCGGCCTGGCGCAGCAGCAGGCGGGCAAAGGCCCCGGCGCGGTCCTGCTGGACCCGGGCGATGATCGAGGGCCGCTCCAGCCGGGCAACCAGCTGGACGAAACCGAAGCCGTTCATCGCGGTGCGTTCATGCGGCCAGTGATCCAGCGCCGCAGCCAGCGCTTCATCCACCGCGCGGCGATCGGTCTTGTCGGACAGAGTGGGAAAATCGATCCCGATCGATCCCGCCAGGTCCATCCGGCCGATGACCTGCGCCACCGCCTCGGCTGCGGCCAGTGCCAGGGCCTTATGCGGCAGCGTCCCGTCGATATCGATCACGGTCATCGCCGGGGTGGGTGAAACAGTCAGCCCGCCGCCGGTGAAGTCAAACTTGGCGAAGGCCGCGTCGAAGATCAGTTCATCCCATAAGCCCGGCGGGAAGCTGGACACGACCTTGCCGTCCAGCGCTTCGGACAGCCCAGGCGCGGGACGCGGAGCTTCGGTGGTGGGGCGGGCGAGCGGCAGCTTGTAGCGGCCGCCTTCGGCAATGCCCGCTCTGGTCACGATCAGGCGGATTGTCTGCCCTTCGGTGACGGTGGGTGGGAGAGCGTCAACCAGCGCCTGATCGCCGCACGCAAACCGGGCCGCGCCGCGCCGGGTCCCTGCTGCGCGGTGCGATACTGCGATCTCTTCGACCAGCCCTGCTTCGAGACCCCCCGGCCAGCGCAGCCGCGCCGCGCGAACCTCGCCGCCATCCAGCAGGATCGCGCGTTCTTCGCCGATCCCTTGCTCGACCAGCCACTCAGCCAATGGGGAAGCCTGCCGCCTTGAGCAGCGCGCGGGTTTCAAACAGCGGCAGTCCGACCACGCCCGAATGACTGCCGGAAATCCACGCGATCAGCCCTTCGGCACTGCCTTGGATGGCATAGCCGCCGGCCTTGCCGTGCCATTCGCCGCCCGCGATGTAGGCGTCGATCTCGGCGGCGGAGAGCGGCTTGAACCGGACGATGGTTTCGGAGATGCGTTCGCGCAGCGTGCCGTCGGGCGCGCTTAACGCAATCGCCGTCAGCACGCGGTGGCGGCGGCCCGACATGAGCTTGAGGCAGGACCGCGCGGTCGCCTCGTCCTCGGCCTTGGGCAGGATGCGGCGGCCGAGCGCGACCACCGTGTCGCCCGCGAGCACGTGGGCAGAGCCGCCCGCAACCGCGAGCGCCTTCTCACGTGCCATCCGCGCCGCGTAAACGCGCGGCAGTTCGGCCTTGAGCGGGGTCTCGTCGATATCGGCAGCGGCAATGCCGCTTGGCACCACACCCAGCCGCGCGATCAGTTCGCGGCGGCGCGGACTGGCTGACGCGAGAATAAGATCAGGCGCTGACACGCGCCGGGTTTAGCCGAACTGGCCGGGGCCGCCGCGGCCGGGCATGAAGCGGTAGGTGATCCGGCCCTTGGTCAGATCGTAAGGGGTCAGTTCGACCAATACCTCATCGCCCACCAGCACGCGGATGCGGTTCTTGCGCATCTTGCCCGCGGTGTGGCCAAGGATTTCGTGATCGTTTTCAAGGCGGACGCGGAACATGGCGTTGGGCAGCAGTTCAACCACCGCTCCGCGCATTTCGAGCAATTCTTCTTTGGCCATCCGGCTTAAAATCCGTGTGTTCTGATGTTCATTGCCGCGCCCATAGCGGCGCTTTGGGCGTTTGTCGATGGCGGTAGGCCGCCTGACAATTTGTTACACGACCATGCCTTGCCAGCCGGGAACCCCTTCGCCACTGCAGCAATTGTATCAAGCGGCGCCCGCAATTTGCGGACAGCACTTAAAAATCGAGCCCCATAATGCGCAAGATCATCTCCATTCCGCTGGCCCTGTGGGCGGTGCCGGCCTTTGCCCAGACGGCGGTGCCCGAAGCGGTGACCAGTCCCGCGCCAGCTCCGGCCCCGGGCGATGCGGCGGCTCCGGTCCCCGAAGACGAGGACGCCGGACAGACCATGCAGGTGATTGCAGGGCAGGGCGATCTCAGCACTGATATCGTGGTGACCGCGCCGGTGATCAAAGGCCAGGTCGATACGGTCGAAGCCCCCGTGGCGACGCTCAACGAAGCCGACATTCAGGCAACTGGTGCCAGTTCGGTGGCGGAATTGCTGACCCGGATCAGCCCGCAGACCAATTCGGGGCGTGGCCGCGGCGGCAATGGCGGTCAGCCGGTGGTGCTGGTCAACGGCCAACGCGTGACCAACTTCCGTGAACTGAGGAATTTTCCGCCCGAAGCGATCCGCCGGGTCGAAATCCTGCCCGAAAGCGTTGCGCTCAAATACGGCTTCCCGCCCGATAGCCGGGTGGTCAACCTGATCCTCAAGCCCAAGTTCCGCAGCAAGACGCTGGAGGCAAGTTACGGCCTGCCGACGCTCGGCGGGTTCAATACCTGGGGCCTCGAAACCTCGCTGACCAGGATTGACGGCCCGGCGCGGCTCAGCCTGACCTTGTCAACCGACGACACCAGCCCGTTGTTTGAATCCGAACGCAATGTGCGCCAACCGCAAACGATATTGCCAACCGTCAGCACCGATCCCGCGCAGGCACAATCCCGCACGCTGATCGCCGATTCGCGCAATTTCGGGCTCAATGCGGCCTGGACGCGCGGCATCGGCAAGGATGGGCTAGGCGGTTCGCTCAGCCTGAGCGGCGCGGCCAGCCGCGCGGACAGCCATTCGTACCAGGGGCTCGATTCCGTCGTGCTGACCGACCCAGCCTTCAACAGCGCATTGCGCACTTTGCCCGGTCCGCTTGAGCGGGTCAGCCATGTCACCACGGTGCAAGCGGGCGCCGGGTACAACACCTACCTTGGCACCTGGCAGCTCAACACCACGATCGACGGGGCGCATGTGCAAACCACATCGCAGTTCGATCGGCGTGCAGTCACGACGTCACTGACAAGCGCAGCCACCGCGGGGACGTTGCCGATTACCGGCGCGTTGCCCACACTGGCTGACGCAGGCTTCGATCGCACGTCGAGCACGGTCAACTCGCTCACCTCGCTCGCCACGTTGATCGGGCGCCCGGTGCGATTGCCTGCGGGTTCGGCCAGCGTGACGCTCAAGGCGGGCTATGCCTGGTCGGGGATCGACAGCAGCGATACGCGGCCCGGTGCGACCTCCGCCAGCCTCAGGCGCGGCGACTTGTCGTTTGGCGGCAACTTGACGCTGCCGATTACCAGCCGTCGCGAGCATTTCGGCCAGGGAATTGGTGACTTGTCGCTTAACCTCAGCGCTGGGTGGGATACCCTATCGGACTTCGGCTCGCTGACCGACTGGAGCGCGGGGCTGACCTGGGCACCGACGCAGAAGCTCAGCTTGGGCGCGAGCTATATCGTCAACCAAGCCGCGCCGACGCTAAGCCAGCTGGGCAACCCACGGACGCTGACCGTCAACGTGCCGGTTTATGACTTCCGCTATAACGGAACCGCGCAGGTTTCGATCACCACCGGCGGCAACCCGGCGCTGGTCAAGGAAGAGCAGCGCGATATCAAGCTGTCGGCCAACTGGCAGTTGCCGTTCATCAGCAATTCGAACGTGATCGTCGAATATTTCCGCAACCGTTCAACGAATGTCAGCGTGAATTTCCCGCTGCTGACCCCGGCCATCGAAGCGGCATTTCCCGGCCGGGTAACGCGCGATTTGGTCACCAAGCGGCTTACCGCGATTGACCAACGCCCGGTGACTTTCGCGCAGACGGAAGGTTCGCGGCTGCGCTTTGGCCTCAATACTTCGGGCGGTTTCGGCAAGGCCGATGAGGGCGCCGCTGCCGGTCCGGTCCCTGGCCTCGGCCGCGGCGGCGGGGGCGGACGTCCCCCCGGCGCGGGCGGTCCGCGTGGCGGCGGGGGTGGCGGTGGACGCGGCGGCGGTGGCGGCGGCATGGCCGGCATGTTCGGCGGCGGCCCCGGCGGCCAGCCCGGCCGCTGGAGCCTGGGTCTCTATGACACGGTGCAGTTCACCAGCCGCGTGCTGGTTGCGCCGGGCGGGCCAGTGCTCGATCTGCTGAACGGTGATGCGCTGAGCGGCGGCGGTACTCCGCGCCATACGGCCGAACTCAACGGCGGGGTGTTCTACAAGGGGCTGGGCACCTTCTTCCAGGGCACCTGGTCCACGCCGACCACGGTCAAGGCTTCGGGCCTGCCGGGGACGAGCGACCTGCGCTTCGGCAGCGTCGCCAATATCAGCCTGTTCCTGTTCGCCGATTTCAATCAGCGGCCCAAGCTGATCAAGGACGTGCCGTTCCTCAAGGGCGCACGGCTGACCTTCAGGATCGAAAACCTGCTCGGCGACCGGCAGCGGGTGACCGATGGCAGCGGTACTGTGCCGCTATCGTACCAGCCCGACTACCTCGACCCGCGCGGGCGGGTGATCACCCTGCAGTTCCGCAAGGTATTCTGAGCGGGTCCCCGCGCCATTGCGCCGGGACCCGGCCAGCTTAGTAGTACAGCGCCAGCAGCAAGTGCAGGCACAGCGCGATCAGGCACAGGCTTGACAGTGCGAACAATGCGAAGCGCACAATCACCCGGTTGCTGATTGCCTGGACCAGCGAATGCGCGATGCGCAGCACCACATAGATCCAGGCGATCTTGGCATTCAGGCCATCGCCCATGCCGGTGATCGCCAGTGCCAAAGCCACCGCATAAAACACCGTCGGTGCTTCGTGCAGGTGGTTGTAGTTATGCGCGATCCATTGGACTTTGCCGGGCAGCACTTCGTCAAGGTTTTTGCCGGTGCCACCAACTAGCGTCTTGCTGTCGATTCCCGCTTTGCCCATCGCGGGAATACGGGTGATGTACATCCAGATCCACATCACCATGGTCCACATCGCGAGAACCGCGACGGGTTTGAGAATATCGGCTTGAATCATCACATTGCTCCCGTGTGAAGTACAGTCAGCTCAAAGGCGTGGATCGCCAGCACAAGGAGGCAGATCGTCGACAGGATGAACAGCGTGAAGCGCACCGAAACGACGTTTACGGTCGCCTGCCAGATCGAGTGGACAATGCGGATGGCAACGTAGGCCCAGGCCAGCATGACGTCGGTGGCACTGGCGCCCATCAGTGCAAGGATCACCACGGTCGCGTAGAAGATCGTCGGCTGTTCCATCAGATGGGTGTAATTGTGCGATTTCCAGTTGATGCTGTCAGGCAGCACGCCTTCAAGTTCGGCTCCGCGGCCGCCGGGCTTTGCAGCGGCCATCCCGCCGGGCTGTTTAAAGATCGGTGGCAACCGTGTTGCCGCCAGCCAGACCAACATCACTAGCGACCACAGCACCAAGACTGCTGCGGGCGCGAGAATTTGCGCTTGCATGCGTTTCCCCCTCTTATGCTTCCCGGGGGCAAGGTGTTCTGGTAGCAACCGATTGTCAATTGCAACTAGTCGGTGGTGGCGATCACCCTGGCAAATGCTGCCGCATCGGTATTGCCGCCCGACAGCGCTATTACGGTGCGCCCATCAAGGCTGACCTTGCCCGCCAGCGCCGCCGCCAGCGCCGCCGCGCCGCCGGGTTCGACTACCAGGTGCAGGTTCGAAAACGCCCAGCGCTGCGCCGCGCGGACCTCGGCCGGGGTGACCGCAAGGCCGAAGGGAACGCGGCCGTGCAGCACAGCGAAGTTGATCGGGCGGGTCGCCGGGGTCTGCAGGGCGTCGCAGTCGGTCGGGAATGAGGTATCAGCCACTCCGACAATCTCGCCGCGTTCAAGGCTGATCCGCACGTCGTCCCAGCCTTCGGGTTCGACCGGAACGATCGCCGCATCGGGGCAGGCGAGTGACAGTCCCGCGGTCAGTCCGCCGCCGCCGCAGGGGCAGACGATCCGGGTCGGGGCGCCCAGCCCACGTTGAGTCAATTGTGCGGTGATTTCGAGCCCGGCCGAGCCTTGGCCCTCGATCACCCACGGATCGCCGAACGCGTGGACCAGCGTTGCCCCGCTTTGGTCGACCAGCTTCTGCGCAACGGCGTCGCGGTCTTCGCCGCCCGCGCGGTCATATTCGACCACGTTGGCACCCAGCGCGCGGGTCGCGTCGAGCTTCACTTGCGGCGCATTGGCCGGCATCACGATGGTTGCCGCAATGCCCAGCTTGCGCGCGGCCCAGGCGACACCTTGCGCGTGGTTGCCGCTCGACACCCCGACCACACCCTTGGCGCGCTCGGCTTCGGAAAGGTCGCTCAGCCGGTGCCACGCGCCGCGAATCTTGAAGGAACCAATTGGCTGGAGGCTTTCCGCCTTGAGCCACACCCGGGTGCCGTTGATTTCGGCTTCGAGCAGCGGCGTTTGCGGCAAGAGATCGGCGATTTTCGCGGCAGCGCGGGCAATTCCCTTACCGGTTGGGGAGCGCATTTGTTGTGCGGTCATGAAACAATCCTATATGGCTCGCCTGCGGGCCTTAAAGGAGAATCACGGCGTGTCCAAAGTTCTGGTGATCGGTGCGGGCGGGGTCAGCTCGGTCTGCGTCCACAAGATGGCGATGAACGCCGATATTTTCCCTGAAATCCACCTTGCAAGCCGGACCCGCTCAAAGTGCGATGCCATCGCCGCGTCGGTTAAAGAGCGCACCGGGCAGAGCATCGCGACCTACGAAATCGATGCCGAGGAAGTCCCCGCGCTGACCCGATTGATCGAGCAGATCGGCCCCAAGCTGGTGGTCAACCTGGCGCTGCCGTATCAGGACCTGCCGATCATGGATGCCTGCCTGGCTGCCGGCGTGCACTATCTCGACACCGCGAACTACGAGCCCAAGGATCAGGCCAAGTTCGAATACTCGTGGCAGTGGGCCTATCAGCAACGCTTCAAGGAAGCCGGGCTGATGGCGCTGCTCGGTTCAGGCTTCGATCCCGGCGTGACCAGCGTGTTCGCGATGTGGCTCAAGAAGCACAAATTGAAGACCATCCGCCAGCTCGACATTCTCGATTGCAACGGCGGCGATCACGGGCAGGCCTTCGCGACCAATTTCAACCCCGAAATCAACATCCGCGAAGTGACTGCTCCCGCGCGGCATTGGGAGAACGGCCAGTTCGTCGAAAGCCCGCCGCTGGGCAAGAAGGTGCCGTTCGAGTTCGAGGCGGTCGGCCCCAAGAACATGTACATGATGTACCACGAGGAGCTGGAAAGCCTCGCCAAGTTCATTCCCGAACTCGAACGCGCACGGTTTTGGATGACCTTTGGCGATGCCTATATCACCCACCTGACCGTGCTGCAGAATGTCGGCATGACCCGGATCGATCCGGTGATGTACCAGGGCAAGGAAATCATCCCGCTCCAGTTCCTCGCCGCCGTGCTGCCCAAGCCCGAGACGCTGGGTGCCACCACCAAAGGCAAGACCAACATCGGCGATATCGCCACCGGCGAGGCGCTTGATGGATCGGGCGACAAGACCTTCTACATCTACCAGATCTGCGATCACGAGGAGGCCTATGCCGAGACCGGCAACCAGGCGATCAGCTACACCACCGGCGTCCCCGCAATGATTGGTGCGGCGCTGGTGATGACCGATGCATGGGCAGGTGCGGGCGTGTTCAACATGGAGCAGCTGGACCCCGATCCGTTTATGGACATGCTGATGACGCAAGGGCTGCCGTGGCAGCTGAAGGAATTGCCGGGGTCGGTGGAGTTTTGATGCCAGCTAGAGTTGGTTCACGCAGAGACGCAGAGAAAAAATTTGAGACGCGAAGGGGCTGGTGATTCCAATCGACGAATTGAGTTCGATCGTTCTTGAAGAGGCGATTTCGATTCATCGGGAGTTAGGTCCAGGACTGTTTGAATCCGTCTACGAATCGGTGCTAAGCGGTCGATTGAAAGTGCGTGGCCTCAAGGTTCAACGCCAAGTGCAGGTGAAGGCCGTCTTCGACGGCGAGATCTACGATCCTGCCTTCAAGATCGACATGCTTGTCGATGAACGGCTCGTCCTCGAAATCAAAGCCGTTGAGCAGCTCAGCAAGGCTCACGCAAAGCAGCTTTTGACCTACCTCAGATTACTTAAACAGCCCGTCGGGCTGCTTCTGAATTTTTCCGAAGCAACGATGAAGGACGGCATCCGCAGGGTGGTCAACGACTATCGACCCGACTAACTCTCTGCGTCTCTTCTTATTCCTCCGCGTCTCTGCGTGAACCAATTGGACCGAGCAAGCATAATGGAAACCAGAGCCGGCGATCCGGGCGCCTTTGCCCACTTTGACCTTTCCCGCGTCGATAGCCCCAGTTTCGTGGTCGATGCCGCGCGGATGCGGGCGAACCTCTCAGTGCTCGCCGACGTGCGCGACCGGGCAGGGATCAAGATGCTCGCCGCGCTCAAGGCGTTTTCGATGTGGTCAACTGCGCCGATCATCGGCGAGTATCTCGACGGGGTCTGCACCTCGGGGCTGTGGGAAGCGCGGCTGGCGGGGGAGTTCTACGACGGCGAAATCACCACTTATTGCGCGGCCTACAAGCCCGAAGACCTCGACGAAATCCTGCGCCTGTCAGACCATGTGGTGTTCAATTCGCCGCAGCAGATCGTGCGCTGCAGCGCGATCATCGCTGCCGCGCGCGACCGGGGTGAAATCTTCGATATTGGTCTCAGGATCAATCCGCTCCATCCCACCGGCGAAGTCCCGCGCTATGATCCGTGTGCGCCGCATTCGCGGCTCGGCTTCCCGATCGATCAGCTGGAAGAGGAACATTTCGAACTGATCGACGGTCTCCATATGCACACTCTCTGCGAGCAGGATTTCGAGCCGTTGCGCGAAACCTGGGATGTCGCCTTCGACTATCTCGAGCCGTTTTTCGGTCAGTTCGACTGGATCAACTTGGGCGGCGGGCACCACATCACCCGCGCCGATTACCAGCGCGACGAGCTAGTCCAGTTCCTGATCGACCTCAAGGACGATACCGGCGCGGAGGTTTATCTCGAACCCGGAGAGGCCGTGGCGCTCGACGCCGGGATTCTGGTCGGCACGCTGCTCGACATCGGCGACAACGGCATGCCGGTGGCGATCACTGACATCTCGGCGACCTGCCACATGCCCGATGTGATCGAGGCGCCGTACCGCCCCGCAATGCTCGGTGAACTGCCGCATGATGAGCAGGCGGTCGATGAAGGGCAGGGCGGCGCGGTGCGGCTGGGCGGGCCGTCATGCCTCGCAGGCGATGTGATCGGCGATTACCGCTTCGCCTCGGGCCCGCGCGTCGGCCAGCGCTTCGCGTTCCTTGATCAGGCGCATTATTCGATGGTCAAGACCACCACCTTCAACGGGGTGCCGCTGCCTTCGATCTGGCTGTGGGACAGCGAGAGCGACAGCCTCGATTGCATCAAGCGCTTTTCCTACGAGGACTTCCGCGACCGGCTTTCCTAGGGCATGCTCTCGCGCACAAGATAAGCGGGAGAGTACAGTGCCAGATCAAATCCTCGACGCCCATACCTCCGACCCGGTCACTATGGGCTGGCAGCAGGGCCTGCCGCCCACGCCGGACAAGCGGATCGCCTGGGCGCGCGCGGATCACATGCGCTTCCCCTCGCACCGCTATGCCTTTTCGAACATGCGTGAATTCCTGCCCACCGCCCGCGTGGCGCGGGGGACGGGTCCGGTCTGGGAACTCCCGGTTGCGCTGCGCGGTGATCTTGATGCAGTCGAATTCCAGACGCTCGACGATGGCCGCACACTGACCTGGGAGCAATCGCTGGCCGAGAATTTCACCGATGCGATCCTGATCCTCCACCGCGGCACGATCGTCTATGAACGCTACTTCGGGGTGACCCGGCCTGATAGCACGCACATCGCGTTCTCGGTGACCAAGAGCTACGTCGGCACACTGGCCGAGATGCTGATTGCGGAAGGCCGCCTCGATCCCGCAGCGCCGGTTGGCGATTTAATTCCGGAACTCGCTGGAAGCGGATTCGCCGATGCCACGCTGCGTCAGGTGCTCGACATGACCACGGCGCTCGATTTCTCCGAGGAATATACCGATCCCAATTCGGGCATCGGCGCGATGAGCAATGCGCTGGGGCTGACCCCGCGTCCAGCCGGGTATGCGGGCGAGACCGATGTCTTCGCCTACCTTCCGACCATCGCCAAGAGCGGCACCCATGGCGAGCGCTTCACGTACCGCACCTGCAACACCGAAGTGCTCGGCTGGATTGTGGCGCGCACCACGGGCACGCGAATCGACAAGCTGCTGTCGACGCGAATCTGGGCTCCGCTGGGGATGGAACAGGATGCCCACTTCCTGACCGATTCGACCGGGATGCCGTTCGCCGGCGGCGGGCTCAATCCCGTCCTGCGCGACATGGCCCGATTCGGCGAAACGATGCGCAACGATGGTTTTGGCAACGGCGGCCAGGCGATCGCCACTGAAGTGGTCGCCGGGATCAAGGCCGGGGGCAGCAAACAGGCCTTCGCACCCGCCGGATACCAGTACCTGCCGGACTGTTCGTACCGCAGCCAGTGGTGGTCAATGCCCGGAAATCACGGCGCATTTTCTGCGCGTGGCATCCACGGTCAGGCGATCTACGTCGATCCCGCGGCCGAGCTGGTGATCGCCCGGTTCGGCTCGCACCCGGTCGCTGCGAACGGCGAGATCGATGTCGCGACCCTGCCGGCATTCCGTGCCGTTTCGGACCATCTCATGTTAGGATAGGTTTCGCCGCTAAACCCATGCATTTTCACTTGCAGTTCACCTGTCAGGATTTATAGCGACCCCCCGCTGCCCCATGGGGACTTCCAATAACCGCAAGGCAGCCTCGTTCTTAGTGTTACCTGGCCGAAAGGCCTATTGGGGGTCCCTTGAGTTGCACCAGTATCCTGACGCATCGGCTGTAGTTCGCGCACTTTCGCCTGACGAACCCGTTATAATCAACCGTCCGCACGCCGCCGCGCGCGCTGCTCGCTTCTTCGTCGAGAAGTTTCCGGGCACCTCGCTCTATGCGGTGAAGGCCAATCCCTCGCCCGAGCTCCTCGTGGTGCTGTGGGACGCGGGGATCACCCATTACGACGTCGCTTCGATTGCCGAAGTGCGGCTGGTTCGGGCAACTTTGCCTGAGGCCGTGCTGTGCTTCATGCACCCGGTGAAGTCGAAGAGCGCGATCGCCGAGGCTTACCTGGTTCACGGCGTGCGTACCTTCAGCCTTGATAGCCACGATGAACTGGCCAAGATAGTTGCTGCAACCGCGCAGGCCGATGGCACTCCGGCAGAAGACTTGCGGCTGTGCGTGCGGCTGCGTGTCTCTTCGGAATATTCCGAACTGAGCCTCGCTTCCAAGTTCGGGATCGATCTGGCCGATGCGGCACCGCTGCTCCAGGCGACCCGCCAGGTCGCGGACTGGCTCGGGGTGTGCTTCCACGTCGGCAGCCAAGCGATGACCCCTTTTGCCTTCGTCCAGGCGCTTGAGCGAGTTCGTGCAGCGATTGTGGTTGCGGCGGTTACCGTCGATATCATCGATGTCGGTGGGGGCTTCCCGTCGATCTATCCTGGCATGGAGCCGCCGCCACTTGAAGATTACTTCGGAGCGATCCACCGCGCGGCTGAATCGCTGCCGGTTTCCTATTCGTCGGAACTGTGGTGCGAACCCGGCCGTGCGCTCTGCGCTGAATACAACTCGTTGGTCGTCCGGGTCGAGAAGACCCGTGATGATGAGCTGTATATCAACGACGGGGCTTATGGCGCACTGTACGATGCCGCGCATGTCGGTTGGCGCTTCCCAGTGCGGTGCCTGTCTGACGGGCGCAGCGAACAGCTCAAGCCGTGCTCGTTCTATGGCCCGACTTGCGACGATGCCGATTACATGGAGGGTCCGTTCCTGCTGCCGGTCGACGTGCAGGCTGGTGACTATATCGAAATCGGCATGCTCGGCGCTTACGGCGCGGCCATGAAGACCGCGTTCAACGGTTTTGGCCAAGCCGCGGCGATCGAGGCCGGGGACGAGCCGATGGCGAGCCAGTACCTGGGCAACCGCCGCGATCCGCGGATCAGCGATAACGTCGTTTCGCTGCGCTAAGCGGCGCCGCGCAAAGCAAACGAAAGGGGCGGCTGCCAGGCTGGCAGCCGCCCCTTTCGTTAGGGCTTAATGGCGATCCCTTACTTGACGACCACCTCGACCCGTCGCGCGGCGTCCTTCGCAGTGGTGGCATCAATCGCCGCGTCAGGCTTGACCAGCGCGGCACTGGTGGCGGGAATGCCCGCGGCCACCAGTGCGGACTGAACCGCCTGCGCACGCTGCTTGGCGAGCGTGGCATTGACCGCGGCGTTGCCGCTCGGGTCGCTGTAGCCCGACACGGCCAGGATCGCGCCCGAATGGGTATCAAGCCATGACTTGAGCCCGCCGGCGGTGTTGGCGAAATCGGGAGCCACGCCGGTCATGCCGCTATCGAAATAGACCTTCACCACCGGCTTGCCATCGCGCATTTCGCTGGTCACGCCAGCGCCTTGCGGAATGGTGATGGTGCCTTCAACGGGTGCCGCGGCCAGATCGGTGCCGACATCGGAAGCCGCCGCGCTAGCCGCTGCTTCAGTCGTGTTGCCCTCGGTTGCATCCGGGTTGCGCGACGAGAACCACCACCAGGCGAGGAAGGCCAGCACGGCCAGCCCGATCACCCACCACAGCCAGTTCATCTCGGAACCATCATCGGCCGGAGCAGCTGCGGCGACTGGCGCAGGCTTGCTGGCCGCAGGCACGGGGGCTGCAACCTTGTCGGCAGCGCCGTTGGCGGCGTCCTTGACCATGCTCGCAGCGCCAGTCGCCGCTGCTCCAACCGCGGCAGCCGTAACGGCTGCAGCGGCCATCGTCGCAGCCGGTGCGGCCTTCACCGCTTCGACTGCAGCGCCGGCTTTGGTGGCCGGCTTGTTCACCAGCTTCGCAGGCGCCGCAGGCTTCTTCGCAGGAGCAGCAGCTTTCTTGGCGGGTGCCGCAGCCTTCTTGGCGGGCGCAGTGGCAGCCTTGACCGGTGCCTTGGCGGCAGGAGCCGCCTTGGCCGGAGCCGCCTTGACCGGAGCTTTGGCAGCGGTCTTTGCAGCAGCGGGCTTCACGGCCACAACCTTGGGTGCCGACTTGGTTGTAGCAGTTTTCGCGGCAGGAGCCTTTGTCGCAGGTGCCTTGGCTGGTGCGGCGGCCTTTGCGGGCTTGGCTGCAGGAGCCTTCTTCGCAGCAGGCGCGGCCTTGGCGAATTGGCCAAGCTGACCCAGATCGGCGGCCAGCAGGTAATACACCGTGACGCGGTTCTTAGTCCGATCCGCCTTCATCTGCTCGCCTACCTTGGCGATTGCGGCGTCGAGCATGCTGTCCGCCTGGGTCAGCCCCAGCTTCTTCTTGAGGAAGTTGTTGCGGACCCGGTCGGTCTCGGCCTTGTCGCTGAAGGATACCAGCGCGGAATCGCGGTTGCGCAAGGCAATCCCGCAATAGCGCACGATCCCGGCGATGGCGGTTTCATCGGCTTTGGCATCGTATTTCTTGACGTCTGCGGCCCAGTCGGTTGCCATGCTCTACTCCCAAAAACAGTGGCAACCGAACGATTGCCTGCACATACCCCGGCTCGGGGCGCCCGGCTGGAGTCGTAACGGTTTCCTGCTCTTGGTCCAGCGGGAATCGCGGTAAATCGGGGTTAAGCAGCGAGGGCCAGGTCGAGCCGCTGCCAGATCTCGGTCAGCGCCTCTGTCAGGCCGCGCATCATCGGTTCGGTGTGCGCCGGGCCCGGGGTAAAGCGCAGACGTTCGGTCCCGCGCGGCACAGTCGGGTAGTTGATCGGCTGGACGTAGATCCCATACTCGGCGAGCAGGATATCGGCGATGGTCTTGGCCTTGACCGGATCGCCAACCATCAGCGGCACGATGTGGGTGGTCGATGCCATCACCGGCAGTCCGGCCTCACGCAGCATAGCCTTGAGCATGGCGGCGTTGGCCTGTTGGCCATCGCGCTCGACGCTCGACGCCTTGAGGTGGCGCACCGAAGCCAGCACGCCCGCGACCAGCACGGGCGAGAGCGAAGTGGTGAAGATGAAGCCCGGCGCGTAGCTGCGGATCACGTCGATGATCTTGCGGTCGGCCGCGATGTAACCGCCCATCACGCCGAAGGCCTTGCCTAGCGTGCCTTCGATCACGTCGATCCGGTGCGCGGCTTCATCACGGTCAGAGATCCCGCCGCCGCGCGGGCCGTACATGCCGACTGCATGGACCTCGTCGATATAAGTCAGCGCGTTGTACTTGTCGGCCAAGTCGCAGACGGCGTGGATCGGGGCGACATCGCCTTCCATCGAATAGACGCTTTCGAAGGCGATCAGCTTGGGCACGTCCGGGTCTTCGGCGGCTAGCAGCTCTTCGAGGTGCGCCAGATCGTTATGCCGCCACACGCGCTTCTCCGCGCCCGAATTGCGGATGCCCGCGATCATGCTGGCGTGGTTGAGCTCGTCGGAAAAGATGATGCAGCCGGGCAGAACCTTGGCCAGTGTCGACAGGGTCGCGTCGTTCGAGACATAGCCCGAAGTGAACAGCAGCGCGCCGTCCTTGCCGTGCAGGTCCGCCAGCTCAGCCTCAAGATCGACATGGTAGTGCGTGTTGCCGCCGATGTTGCGGGTCCCGCCTGATCCGGCGCCGACGTCATGCAGCGCCTCTTGCATCGCGGCGATCACCTTGGGGTGCTGGCCCATCGCGAGGTAATCGTTCGAGCACCACACCGTGATGTCCTTGGGCCCGTTGTGCCCGGCAAAGCAGCGCGCGTTGGGATAGCTGCCCTTGTTGCGCAGGATATCGATAAATACCCGGTAGCGGCCCTCTGAATGGAGCCGGCCAATCGCTGCGTCGAAGATCTGATCGTAGTTCACTGCTTCACCGCCCTACGGCCGCGTCCTCTTGGCGGGACTCGCGCAGCCAGTTACGAGCCGCGCTCTACGCCACGAATCAGAGCATTTCCAGCGGTTTTGCTGCGAATCGTTCGCACTAGAACGGGTCCGAAAAACCGATCCTCACGCTGGGATTGTTTTCGGACTGTTCGAGCCACTTCCAATCGTGCCCCGGGATGATCTCAAGCTCCGGAACCTGCGCCTTGAGCGCGCGGATCGTCTTGAGCCACGCGAAGACTTCGGCCCGGTTCTGGGGCACGAAGAACGCCTCCGACAGGCGCGAGCGTCCGCGCAGCTCCATCCAGTTTTGCGTAAAGCTCGAATTGTCACCGACGAACAGCGCTTCGCGGCCATTGGCCAGGCGCACGTAAATGAGCTGCGATCCGGGCGTATGGCTATCGGGAGCAGGGATCACGACAATCCCCGGGGCAACCGCCTGCGGTGCCACACCGTTAAGGCGTGCTGGCGGTTTCGGGCCATTCCAGGCGAGCGGCGCGGCAAGCTGGCGGGGATTGAGCCATGCCGAATTGGCCAGCGCCGGGCCGCCATGCATCGCCAATGCGCCGAGGTGATCGGGATGCTCATGCGTAACCAGGATGATCCCGGCGCGGTCCATCTCGCGCTCGATGCGGGCTTGCGCGGAGATGTTGATCCGCTCGGCGTGGAGTGCGTTGGCGGTGGGCTGGTTCATGCCGCTTTCAATGAGCACAGCCTTGCCACCACGCACCGGCAGGCGAAAGGCCATGTAGCCGATCAGCTTGCGCTTTATGCCCGACCCGGCGACCATGAAATCCCCTGGGACCCGGCGATAAGCAGCACGCTCAGCTTCGATCGCGTAGGGCGATTCGCCGGGGATCGAGGCTGCCAGGGCGCGCAGTTCAGCCATGGTAATCGGCTTGGCCGGCAGACTGGCGCCGCTGTTGTCGAGCAGGAACCAGTAGAACGGCAAGCTGACCATGAGCACGAGCACCAGCAAGATATAATTGAGGCGTGTCGTCATCTCATAATACCTCGATTTGGGTGAGCCCGTAGTTCGCCAGAGCCGGAGCGAGCCGATCAAAGTCCGGATCGCGGCGGGTGAACAGCGCAAAATCGGGGCGGCTGCGGGTGAAGGACTGACCTTGGGTGAGATGGGCGATCCGCCGCGCGATCCCGGCTGCGCCATCGACGAAAGCCACGCCGCCGCCAAAGCCCGCCGCCAGTTCGTCGTGCAGCAGCGGAAAGTGCGTGCAGGCCAGCACCACGGTATCGATCTCCGCGCCGCCCGGCTGGTCGCGCAGACCTGCGATCGCGCGCTCGATGACCGCGGGATTGATAGGTTCGCCGCGCAGCTTGGCTTCTGCCGCACTGACCAGTTCGGGCGCGGCGTGGCGCAGCAAGCGCTTGCCCGCGGCGAATTCGGCGGCGAGCCGGTCGACATAAGGCTGGCGGATTGTGGCCGCCGTGCCGAGCAGCCCGATGGTGCCGCTGCGGGTTTGCTCGGCCGCGGGCTTGATCGCCGGGACCGTGCCGACGATCGGCACCGCCAGCACATCGCGGACCATGCCCAGCGCGATCGTGCTCGCGGTGTTGCAGGCGATGCAGATCAGCCGCGGGCGATACCGCTCGCTCATCCTCCCGAGCAGCCCGCAGACCCGCGCTGCAACCTCTGCCTCGGTCTTGGGGCCATAGGGCAGTCCGCCGTTGTCCGCGGCATAGATCACCGGCGCATCGGGCAGGATCTTGCGCACCTCGGCCAGCACCGACAGCCCGCCGACGCCCGAATCGAACAGCAGCAGCGGCGCGTCAGCATCCATTTCCGTGGCAATCCCCTGATCCGCACTTGTCGGCGGACCTGCCTTGTAGCTACCTGTAGCGGTCAAAGGGAAGGGACTGCGATGGAATCGGTCTATGCACTGGGGCTGGGCTACCTGCTGGGGTCGAGCCCCTTCGGTCTGATCCTGACCCGGTTGTTCGGGGCAGGGGACCTGCGCAGCATCGGCTCGGGCAGCATCGGGGCAACCAATGTGCTGCGCACGGGCCGCAAGGGCCTCGCCGCCGGAACGCTGCTGCTTGATGCGGGCAAAGGCGCGCTGGCGGTGTGGTTGACCGCGCAGTGGTGGCCGCTGGCCGCGCCGATTGCGGCATTCGGGGCGATTGTCGGGCACTGCTTCCCCGTCTGGCTGGGGTTCAAGGGCGGCAAGGGCGTGGCCACCGCGCTGGGGATCGCGCTCGCCTTGTCGTGGCCGGTCGCGCTGATCTGCGCGGCGGTGTGGCTGGTGGTGTTCGCGATTTCGCGAATTTCCTCGCTCGGCGGGATGACGGCAACGCTGGCCGGGCCCATTGCGGCCTGGGCGCTTGGCCGGGCCGAGCTGATCCTGCCGCTTGCCGGAATCGCGCTGGTGGTGCTGTGGCGCCACCGCGCCAACATCGCCCGGCTGCGCGCCGGGACCGAACCGCGCGTCGGTCAGAAAGTCTGACCCGCGCCGTGCTGACGCAGGACGAAGCCTTTGCCCGCATTCGCCTGCTGCGTTCGCCCAACATTGGCCCGGTCAGCTATCGTCAGCTGCTGCGGCGCTTTGGCGATGCGAAGGCCGCGCTGGATGCGCTGCCCGATCTCGCCGCGCGCGGCGGCACGCCGTACCGCGCCGCCAGCGCCGACCGGGTCAGTGCAGAGATTGCCGCCGCCCGCGCGGCCAAGGCGCGCTACCTGTTTCACGACGATCCCGATTATCCGGCCTTGCTGGGTGAGCTCGACAGCGCCCCGCCGATCCTCACCTGGCGCGGCGATCTCGCCTTGGGCAAGCGGCCCACGGTGGCGATCGTCGGCGCCCGCAATGCCTCGGCCGCGGCGGTCAAGCTGGCCCGCCAGTTCGCGCACGAACTGGCCGAGGCGGGCTATGTGGTGGTCTCGGGCCTCGCTCGCGGGATCGACGGTGCGGCGCATCAGGCGGCGCTTGATGGCGGCACCATCGCCGTGATCGCCAGCGGGATCGACATTGCCTACCCGCCCGAACACGCCGACCTGCAGGAAGCGATCGCCAGCAAGGGTCTGCTGCTCGCCGAGCAACCCCCCGGCACCGATCCGCTGGCGCGGCACTTCCCCGCGCGCAACCGGATCATCGCTGGTCTTGCTGCGGGCACGCTGGTGGTGGAAGCCGCGCCCAAGTCAGGCTCGCTGATCACCGCGCGGCTGGCGGGAGAGGCGGGGCGCGAGGTAATGGCGGTGCCCGGCTCCCCGCTGGAGGCGCGCGCGCAAGGCTGCAACCAGCTGATCCGCGAAGGCGCGGTGCTGGTCCAATGCGCGGCTGATGTGATCGAGCTGATCGAAGGCTTCAACGGCCAGCCGCGCTCCACCTTCCGCGAAACCGCAGCGGACTTTGAAGCGCTGCCCGATGACCTCGATGATGCGGTGCCCGATATTGCTTCCCTCTTGACCATGGCCCCGGTCGCGGTGGATGAACTGATCCGGCAGAGCGGGGCGAGCGGGGCCGCGGTGCAGCTTGCGCTACTCGAGCTGGAACTGGGCGGCGGACTGGTGCGCCACGCCGGCGGACGGATCAGCCGCGCCTGATTGGGGAGGGGACCATGAACACGTTTCCGTCACGGATGTTTCGCTGGGCAGCGATCTATGGGGTGATCGTGCTGGTGCCGCTGTACTTCACGCCGCTGCCGCCGATGGGCGCAGAGGTGTTCCTCGGCTTTGTCGGCCTTGCGTTGGTGTTCCAGGCGGTGTTCTGGATGATCGGCAGCGATCCCGCCAAGTACCGCCCGCTAATGCCGATCGCGGTGGCAGAGAAGCTCGTATTCGGCGTGCCGTGCCTGTCGCTGTGGGCCAGCGGCTATCCGGTCAACCCGCCGGTCGCCTTGTTCGCGTGCATCGATCTGGCGCTGGGGCTGGGGTTCTTTATCGCGTGGCAGCGCACGCCGATTACCTGAAGCGTCAATCGCTGCGGTCGCACGGCGGCGCATCCTCGCCCGGCTTGCAGATCACCGAGCCGGTCAGCACCGCATCGCTCCACAGCAGATCATCGGCTGTCGGCACGCTGCGAAACGCGACCTGGCGGACCAGCATGTCGCGTTCGCCTGCGACCACCAGCATAACGAAGGTTTCGGGCTTGCCGGTGGAAGCAAGACCCGGGCAATCGGCCTCGATCTGCGCGGCGGGGCGGCCCGATACGGTCAGCGCGCGTGGCTCGGTGACCTGTGCACCGGGACAGGCTTGGACCATGTTGCGCCCGATCAGCCGGGTAAAGTCTGCCGGGGTAATCTGCGCCGGGAGCCCGGCAAACCACTGGGTGGTGACCATCCGCGACCAGCGCTCGACGCTTTCGCCGCGCGGAACTTCCTCGCGGATTGATTGCTCGGCATTGGCGGCGTGAAAGCCGACGGCAAAATCGGGCAGGCTCGGCCCTTCGAGCCGGTCATGCCCGACGGGGTCGGCCAGCGCCGCACCTGAGATCAGCACCGCCATTGCCGCCAGCACTCTTGAACGCATCATTGCACCAACCCCTCTTGACGGCAGCCAAACCCAGCCGCCACCCTCGCGCGTACGTATACGCGTAAGGATTGCAACACCCATCATGCAGCTTGTCATCGTTGAATCGCCCGCCAAGGCCAAGACCATCGAGAAGTACCTCGGCAAGGACTACATGGTCCTCGCCTCTTACGGCCACGTGCGCGACCTGCCGCCCAAGGACGGGTCGGTGCGCCCCGACGAAGAGTTTGCGATGGACTGGGAGGTCTATGGCGACAAGGCGCGGCAGGTGAAGGCGATCACCGATGCGGCCAAGGCCGCCGACCGCCTGATCCTCGCAACCGACCCTGACCGCGAAGGCGAGGCAATCTCGTGGCACGTGCGCGAACTGCTCGCCAAGAAGAAGGCGCTGCCCAAGGAGGTTGAGCGGGTCACCTTCAACGCGATCACCAAGGAGGTGATCCTTGAGGCGATGAAGCACCCGCGCGAGCTCGATCAGGACCTGATCGATGCCTATCTTGCGCGCCGCGCGCTCGATTACCTGTTCGGCTTCACGCTTTCGCCGGTGCTGTGGCGCAAACTGCCCGGGGCCAAGAGCGCGGGCCGCGTGCAATCGGTCGCGCTGCGGCTGATCTGCGAGCGCGAGCGTGAGATCGAACTGTTCCGCGCCGATGAATACTGGTCGGTGCTGGCCAAGCTGGAGCATCTGGGCACCGAGTTCCCGGCGCGGCTGGTCAAGTTCGAAGGGCAGAAGCTCGACAAGTTGAGCCTGGGCAATGAAGGCTCGGCTGCGCGCGCCAAGGCCGCAGTCGAAGCGGCGACTTTCCGGGTCGAAGAGGTTGAAACCAAACCAACCCGGCGCAATCCCTATCCCCCGTTCACCACCTCGACGCTGCAGATGGAAGCCTCACGCAAGCTCGGCTTCTCGGCCAGCCACACCATGCGGGTGGCGCAATCGATGTATGAAGCGGGAGCGATTACCTACATGCGCACCGACGGCGTCCAGATGGACTCCAGCGCCATTTCCGCTGCCCGCGTGACCATCACAGAGCGCTACAAGAATGGCCACTACTTGCCTGAAAAACCGCGCATTTATGAAACCAAAGCCAAGAACGCGCAGGAAGCCCACGAAGCCATTCGCCCGACCGAGTTTTCGCGCGACAAGTTCGGCAGCGGCGACGAGGGGAAGCTTTACGAGCTGATCTGGAAGCGCGCGATCGCCAGCCAGATGGCCTCTGCCGTGATCGAACGGACCAGCGTGACCTTGCGTGAAGGCACTGGCCAGCACGAGCTGCGAGCCAGCGGCCAGGTGGTCAAGTTCCCCGGCTTCCTCGCGGTTTATGATGAAAGCCTCGACCAGAAGAGCGATGCCGACGACGATGAAAACGCGATGCTGCCAGTGCTGAATAGCGGCGACACCCCGGCCAAGCGCGCGGTCGAGGCCAATCAGCACTTCACCCAGCCGCCGCCGCGCTTTTCCGAAGCGACCCTGGTCAAGCGGCTCGAGGAACTGGGCATCGGACGGCCGTCCACGTACGCCTCGACCATTCAGGTGCTCAAGGACCGCAATTACGTCCGCACCGAGAAGAACCGCTTCTTCGCGGAGGAGAGCGGCCGCTTGCTGACCGCCTTCCTCGAACGCTTCTTCCCGCGTTACGTCGCTTATGAATTCACGGCCGGGATGGAGGACGAACTCGACGTCGTCTCCGATGGGCGCGAGAACTGGAAGGAGCTGCTCGCCAAGTTCTGGAAGGATTTCAAACCCAAGAGCGACGAAGTGATGGAGCGCAAACCGAGCGAGGTTACCGAGGCGCTCGACGAATTCCTGTCCGACTACCTGTTCCCGCCAACTGACGACGGCACCGATCCGCGGATCTGCCCGCAATGTCTGATCGATCACCGCGAGGGCGGACGGCTTGCGCTGCGTGGCGGGCGGTTCGGGGCGTTCGTCGCCTGCTCGAACTATCCCGAGTGCAAATACACCCGCAAATTCGCGCAGCCCGGCGGCGAAGGTGCGGCCGAGGATGGCGAAATCGGCAAGCACCCCGAAACGGGCGAGCCGATCATGCGCAAGGCCGGGCGCTTTGGCCCCTACATCCAGATGGGCGAGGGCAAGGAAGCCGCGCGCAGCTCAATCCCCAAAGACATGGCCGAACTGTTGGGGGGCGACCTCGCGCTCGACTGGGCGGTCAAGCTCATCAGTCTGCCGCGCGAAGTCGGGATTCATCCAGAGAGCGGCGAGAAAATCACTGCATCCATAGGACGTTACGGGCCTTATCTGGCGCACAACGGCAAGTATGCCAAGCTGCGCAGCACCGCCGAGGTGTTCGAAACCGGCATGAATAGCGCGGTCGCCAAGCTCGCCGAAGCAGCGGCTGGCGGAGGCCGGGGCGCGCGTGCCGCGGTCGAACCGCTCAACACCTTCGGCCCGCATCCCGAAAGCGGGGGCGAGATGAAGCTGATGGCTGGGCGTTATGGGCCTTATGTGACCGATGGCACCACCAACGCCACCCTGCCGCGCGACCAGAAGCCCGAAGATCTGACCATGGAACAGGCGATCACCCTGATCACCGAACGCGCCGCCAAGGGTCCGTCGAAGGGCAAACCCAAACGCGCGGCCGCCAAGAAGGCTCCGGCCAAGAAGAAGGCGGCCCCGAAGAAGAAGGCAGCGGCGAAGAAGGCGGCTGAGTAATGGCCGAAATATTCACCAAACACCGCCAACCCTGGAAAGCCGAAGAGGTCGCCAAGCTGCGCACGCTTGCGGGCAAGGGCAAGGGGCTCAAGGAAATCGCCAAGGCGCTGAACCGCAGCGAGGAATCGACCAAGGAACGCGCGAAGATCGACGGGATCGGGATCGCGAAGCTGCGTTAGCACCTACTTTACCCAGTCCAGCCCGATCTCCTCGTAGATTTCCTTGTCATCGCTCCAGTTCTCTTCGACCCTGACGTGGAGGAACAGGTGGACCTTCACGCCCAGCAGTTCGGTGAGTTCCTTGCGCGCGGTTTCGCCAATCGACTTCAGCTTTGAGCCGCCTTTGCCGAGCACGATGCCCTTCTGGCTGTCGCGCGCGATCACGATCTGCTGGTGGATTTCGACCGATCCGTCGGGGCGGTGGGTGTAGCTTTCGGGGCGGACTGCACTGTCATAGGGCAGTTCGTCGTGGAGCTGGCGGTAGAGCTGCTCGCGGGTGATTTCGCAGGCGAGCAGCCGCTCGCTGGCGTTGGAGACCTGGTCTTCGGGGTAGTGCCACGCGCCTTCGGGCATCAGTTCCGCCAGACGCGTCTTGAGTTCGGGCACCCCGTCGCCGGTCAGCGCGGAGATGAAGAACACCTCGTCAAACGCGGCCTGTCCTTCATCGTTCGTCCCGGCGAGCGCCTGCGCGGCGATCAGCAGCGGTTCCTTGGCCACTTCATCGACCTTGTTGAGCACCAGGATCTTGCGCTCGCGCCGGTGCTCCAAGTCCTCCAAAATAGGATCGAGGTAGTCGAGCCGCTTCTTTCGGCCATCGACCACCAGCAGGATCGCATCGGCCTCTTGCGCGCCCTCCCACGCGGCGGCGACCATCGCGCGGTCAAGCCGGCGTTTGGGCGCGAACAGGCCGGGGGTATCGGCGAGGATAATTTGCGTCTGCCCTTCCAGCGCAATCCCCATCAGCCGCGCGCGGGTGGTCTGCGCCTTGGCACTGACGATGGCGACCTTCTGACCCACAAGCGCGTTGACCAGCGTCGATTTGCCCGCATTGGGCGCGCCGAGGACGGCAACCAGGCCACAGTGGGGGGATTCGGTGGGTTCAGTCATTGGCCCCCAATACCGACTTCGCGGGGCTTGTCTAAGGACTGACTGTAGCGGTTAGCCAAACTTACGCATGAATTCCTCGGCCGCCGCAGTCTCTGCCTCGCGCATCGAGGTGCCGGTGGCCTCTGCCGCGCCTACGCCGGGCACTTCGACCGAAACCAAGAACCGCGCCGCGTGGTCGGGGCCCGAGCGTTCGACCAGGCGGTAATCTGGGCCCTTGCGGCGGTTGCCCGCGGCCCATTCCTGCAGCGCCGACTTGGGATGCTTCGATTGTCCGGCCTGGCCCGACACGGCATCGGCCCACAGCCGCCGGACCATCGTGGCGGTAGAGTGGTATCCGCGGGTGACGAAGCTGGCGCCGATCAGCGCCTCCATCACGTCGCCCAGGATGTTGTCGCTGTCATGTCCGCCATCGTCGCGCGCCTGCTTGCCCAGCCGCATGTATTTGCCAAGATCGATGTTGCGGGCGACGCTGGCGCAAGTCGCGCGGCTAACCAGCGCGTTGAGCCGCTGCGACAGTTTGCCTTCATCCGAAGCATCGAGCTGGAACAGCCACTCGGCGATGACCAGCCCGAGCATCCGGTCACCCAGGAATTCGAGCCGCTGATAATCGCGCGCGGCCCCGGTGCTGCCGTGCGTCAGTGCTTCAAGCCACAGGCTATCGTCCGCGATTGGCTGTCCGGCCAGCGCGGTGAGGAATTCCTTGGTGGCCCGATCGAGCACCAGAGTTCAGAACGTGCCGCCAAGCCGGTTCCACCGCGCGGCGGTGAACCAGGTCCAGGGCTTGAGCCATTCGGCGCCGCCATCGGTCGACCACATCATCACCGTGGCGCGGCCCAGCAGGTTGTCGATCGGAACCAGCCCGATCCCGCCATCGGGGCTGGCCGGATAGCGGCTGTCTTCCGAATTGTCGCGGTTGTCGCCCATCAGGAACACCGAGCCTTCGGGCACGACCACCGGGTCGGTGGTATCCTTGGGGTTGCTGTTGTTGAGATCGAGCACGTCGTAGCTCTTGCCGCCGGGCAGGGTCTCGGTGAAGCGCGGGTAGCGGCACACGTCGGCACCGTCGGCACGCTTAGCCATGAACTGGCTGGAATAACAGCGGGTGTTGGGGCTGACTGCCACCTCAAAGTCAGAAATGCGGACCTTGGGCACTGGGACGTTGTTCAGCACCAGCTGGCCGTCCTTCATCTGCACCGTATCGCCGGGCAGGCCGATCACGCGCTTGATCCAGTCTTCCTCGAAGTGCGCCGGGGCCTTGAACACCACCACATCGCCGCGCGCCGGATTGGAGGCGAGCACGCGCTGTTCGGGGAGCAGCGGCACGCCGAACGGGAGCGAGCGGCGCGAGACACCGTAAGGCCATTTGGCGAGCAACAGATAGTCCCCATTAAGCAGGCGCGGCAGCATCGATTCGCTGGGGATGTAGAACGGTGCGAAGACGAAGCTGCGGAACAGCACCACCGCAATGCCCAGCTTGAGCACGAAGACGGGGAACGAATCCTCTTTCTTCGACGGCTTGGCGGGCTTGGCTTCGGGAACCTCAGCCGCGGGCATTTCGTTGTTTTCAAGTGTGGTGTCGGTCATCGGCTCGTTCCTTGCCCACGCCACTGCGGGCTCGTCAAGTCTTATGGTGTGCTATATGAATAACACACTAACGCACCCATGCATACGATTTCCCCACTTGGCCGCATGGCGGAGGGGGGGCATAACGCGCGGCGGGCCTTACAGGAGTGATTACATGAGCGATGCGGTAGCGGCAGCCTGGAGTGAACTGGCGGCCTTGCCCCGGCCCGACCTGAAGACCCTGTTTGGTGATGCGGGGCGGCTTGCAGCCTGGTCCAGCAAGCTTGCGCTGCCGGGCGGTGCGGTGCGGTTCGATTGGTCCAAGACCCATCTCGATGCAGCGCAGGGCGCAGCCTTCGTCAAGCTCGCTGAGGCAGCAGGCTTTGCCGAGCGGCGCGCCGCGATGATCGCGGGCGAACACATCAACGTCAGCGAAGACCGCCCGGTCGAGCACACCGCGCAGCGCGGGATCGGCCGGGATGCCAGCGTCGATGAGGCCGAGGCGCTGCACCTGCGGATGAAGGCCCTGGTCGAGGCGATCCATGTCGGCGCGCTGGGCGAGGTAAAACACCTGATTCACATCGGTATCGGCGGATCCGCATTGGGTCCGGCACTGGCGATCGATGCCCTGGCGCGCGACAATCCGAAGTGCGACGTCCACGTGGTTTCGAACATCGATGGCTGCGCGCTCGAGGCGGCGTTCCGCGCCTGCGACCCGGCGACAACCATGATCGCGGTCGCTTCCAAGACGTTCACCACCACCGAGACCATCACCAACGCTTTGTCCGCGCTCGACTGGCTCAAGCAGAACGGCGTGGCCGATACCTATGGCCGGGTGATCGCGCTGACTGCCTATCCCGACAAGGCGGTCGAATGGGGGGTCGATGAAACCCGCGTACTGCCCTTCGCCGAGAGTGTTGGTGGGCGTTATTCGCTGTGGTCGTCGATCGGCTTCCCGATCGCGCTGGCGGTGGGCTATGACAAGTTCGCCGAGTTCCTTGACGGCGCCGCAGCGATGGACCGGCACTTCATCGACACTGACGGGCTCGATAACCTGCCGCTGCGCGCGGCCTTTTCCGACCTCTATTATACCCAGCTGCGCGGTACCCAGACCCGCGCCTGCTTTGCCTATGACGAGCGGTTGCGGCTGCTGCCGAGCTACCTCCAGCAACTCGAAATGGAATCGAATGGCAAGTCGGTGAAGCTCGACGGCACTCCGGTTGGCCGCCCGACCGCGCCTATCACCTGGGGCGGGGTGGGGACCGATGCGCAGCATGCGGTGTTCCAGCTGCTCCATCAGGGCACGAACCTGGTGCCGGTGGATTTCATCGCCGCGATCGAACCGGGTGACGAGCTTGCGTCAGACCATCACCACAACTTGCTGGCCAACTGCTTTGCCCAAGGTGCGGCGCTGATGGCCGGTAAGGAAAGCAAGGACGGCGCACGGGCCTATCCCGGCGACCGCCCCTCGGCGACGATCCTGTGCGAAGAGCTCAACGCCGCCACATTGGGCGCGCTGATCGCCTTCCACGAGCACCGGACCTTTTCAAACGGGGTGATGCTGGGGATCAACTCGTTCGACCAATTCGGGGTTGAGCTGGGCAAAGAGATCGCCAAGGCTATCGTCGCCGGCGGAGCCACCTTCGACGCCAGCACCGAAGCGCTGCTGGCGGAGGCGGGGATCAAGTGAAGCGCCTCGGCCTGATCGCCCTGGCTGCGGCCGCACTGTTGCCTAGCGCGGCAAACGCCGATCCGCTCGTCGTTCGCGGGGACCGTCTGTTCGTGACGGCTGAAGTTAACGGGCACCAGGTTGAAGCACTGCTCGATTCTGCGGCCGAACTGTCGTTCGCGGACAAGGGCGCGGCGCAGCAGTTGGGGCTTGGCACCGGCGAAGACGTGACCGCACGAGGCAGTGGCGGCAACCAGCGCGCTTATGTTGCCCCTGCGGCAGACATTTCGGCGATCGGGATCAAGCTCAAGGGTGTGCCCGTTGGAGTTACCGACCTTGGCGACATTAGTGCCCGTCTGATCGGCAAGCGGGTGATTTTCATCCTCGGTCACGATTTCTTCGCAGCCTCGCGACTGTCCATTGATATCGAGGGGGGGACGATCGAACAGTTCGCGTCGGGCGCGACCCCGGTCGGCGTAGAATTGTCGGTCACCGATCATGACGGAATCAGCTCAATCCCGGTCGAAGTTGGCGGGCTCAAGGCAATGGCCGATTTCGATCTGGGCAACGGAACCGGCGTGCTCATCAGCAAGTCATTTGCCGAGCGCTTGCGTCTGCCGGTCGTTGGCTTGGAGCCAGCCGGGGGGATCGGTGGCAGCAAGCTGCGCAAAGTCGTTTTCTTGCCCAGTCTGACTATTGCCGGAAAACGCTTCGAGCATGTTCGTTGCCGGGTCGATCCGCAAAACAATGCAGGCGATCTGAACATCGGCGTCGGCTTGTTGCGGTATTTCCTGATCGTCACAGATTTTGGAGCGGGCAAAGTCTGGCTTTCTCAGCACTAGGCAAATCCAGTTTGCAGCGGTCAATGCGCTGCAGCATATGTGGCGCGCCAAGCGGAGCAGAATATGAGCGAATTCGACTATGACCTTTTCGTGATCGGCGCAGGTTCGGGCGGGGTCCGGGCAAGCCGGGTTGCCGCTTCGCACGGCGCGCGGGTGGCGGTGGCGGAGGAGTTCCGGGTCGGCGGGACCTGCGTGATCCGCGGCTGCGTGCCCAAGAAGCTGCTCGTTTACGGCTCGCACTTTGCCGAGGAATTGCAGGACGCGGCGCATTATGGCTGGACGGTTTCAGGCATGAGCTTCGACTGGAACGTGCTGCGCGACACCGTGCTGCGCGATGTCGACCGGCTCGAGGCGGCGTATATTTCCACGCTCGACAACAACAAGGTCGATCATTTCCATGAGCGCGCGGTGGTGACCGGGCCCAACACGGTCAAGCTTGCCTCGGGCCGCGAGGTCCGCGCGAAATACTTGCTTGTAGCGGTCGGCGCCTGGCCAGTGATGCCCGAATTCGTAGGCAACGAGCACTGCATCACCTCGAACGAGGTGTTTCACTTGCCCACGCTGCCCAAGCGGGTCGTGATCCAGGGCGCAGGCTATATCGCGATGGAGTTTGCAGGCATCTTCAACGCGCTCGGCTGCCATGTCACCGTGGTCAACCGCAGCGAGACGGTGCTGCGCGGGTACGATGCCGCGCTGCGTGACCGGCTGCTGCAGATCACCATGGCGCGCGGGGTCGAATACAAGTTCAACTCGCCGCTCAAGCAGGTGGAAAAGCAGGCCGACGGTTCGCTGATGGTGACCGCGGGCGACCACGACCCGTTCGGAGCCGACGTGGTGCTGGTGGCGACGGGCCGCAGGGCAAAGACCGCTGGGCTTGGCCTCGAAAGCGTCGGTATCGCGCTGGGTGAGGGCGGGGAGATCCCGGTCGACAGCTTCAGCAAGACTTCGTGCGACAGCATCTACGCCGTGGGCGACGTCACCGACCGGGTCCAGCTCACCCCGATCGCAATCCGCGAAGGCCACGCCTTTGCCGACACCGTGTTCGGCGGCACTGCGCGCGCGACCGATTACGAGGCGATCCCCAGCGCGGTGTTCTCGCAGCCACCGCTCGCCTCGGTCGGGCTGACCGAATCCCAGGCGCGCGAGAAGCTCGCCGGTGCGGTCAAGATCTTCACCGCCGATTTTCGCCCGATGAAAAACGTCTTCGCCAGCCGCCACGAACGCGGGCTGTACAAGCTGGTCATCGATGAAAGCACAGACAAAGTCATCGGCGTCCATATGATCGGACCCGAAGCGCCGGAGATACTGCAGGCGGTGGCGATCGCGGTGCGCGCCGGACTGACCAAAGCCGATTTCGACGCAACCGTGGCGCTGCACCCATCAATGTCGGAAGAGCTGGTGCTGATGCGCTAGGTTGCATCTTGCAACCAAATGGCTAGGTTCCCCCAAAATCATGGGGAGCAAGCGATGCAATTGAGAGGCAAGACGGCACTGGTGACCGGCGGGACCGACGGGATCGGGGCTGAACTGATCCGGCAATTGCGCGCCAAGGGGGTCAACGTGATCACTCAGGGCCGCAACGCCGAGCGGGTGGCGGCGACGCGCGCTGACCAGTTCGAAGTTATCGCGGCTGACCTGTCCACGCCCGAAGGGGTCAAGACGCTGGTCGATGGCGTGGCTGGCCGGACGATCGACATCCTGATCAACAATGCTGGGGCCGGGGTCGATCACGATTTCCGCGAAGCAGGGCTGCCCGATTTGGTGGCGGTTGACAGCATCGTGTTCCTCAACGTCAACGCCCCGATTCACTTGATCACCGAACTGATGGGCATGCTCAAGGCGCGGCCTGAAGCGCTGATCGTCAATGTCACATCGGGACTGGCAATTGCGCCGATGGCCGGATCGCCGGTCTATTGCGCGACCAAAGCGGCGCTGCGCAGCTACTCCATGGCACTGCGCGCGCAGTTGAAGGATACGCCCGTGCATGTGCTGGAGGTTCTGCCGCCGGTGGTCGATACCCGCATGACGGCCGATTTGACCGGCGGCAAGTTGCCCGCGACTGAATGTGCCCGGCAGATCATCAGCGCCATGGAACGCGGCGCTGACGAAGCCAATGTCGGTCAGGTAAAAATGCTGCGCGTGCTCGAATCGATCTCGCCCGCGTTGGTGCGGCGCTTCATGTTGCGGTTTTAGGGAGAATTACGATGGCAGGCACAGTCATGGTCAGCGGCGGCAGCGGCTACATTGCGGGCGAGACGATCCGCCAGTTGCTCGCGCACGGGTGGACGGTTCACACCACCGTGCGCAGCCTGTCACGTGAGGCGGAATTGCGCCCGCAGTTGGGCGGTACCCCGGCAACGCTCAAGTTCTTCGCTGCCGATCTGATGAACGATAAGGGCTGGGCCGAGGCAATGGCAGGCTGCCATGCGGTCTGTCACATGGCTTCGCCGTTCCCGGCGGAAGTGCCCAAGGACGAAAACGACCTGATCGTGCCGGCGCGTGAGGGCGCGTTGCGCGCGCTGCGTTTTGCCAAGGCCGCCGGGGTGAAACGCTTCGTCATGACCTCGTCCGCCGCGGCGATTGCCTACGGCCACCCGGCGGGCAAGAGCGAGTACAATGAGGACGACTGGACCAACGTCGATGCGCCCGGCGTGCAGCCCTACATCAAGTCGAAGACCATTGCCGAGCGGGCCGCGCGCGATTGGGTCGCGGCCGAGGGCGGCGATATGGAATACTGCGCGGTCTGCCCGGTGATGGTGCTGGGGCCGGTGCAGGGCGGGGACTTTGCCGCCTCAGTCGAGCCGGTGCTGCGGCTGCTCAACGGTTCGATCCCGGCCTTGCCCGACGTCGGGTTCAGCATCGTCGATCTGCGCGATATTGCCGATCTGCACGTGCTGGCGCTCGAAGCGCCTGCCGACAAGGTTCGGGATGGGCGGTTCCTCGGCAGCTCGGGCCGGTTCTTCAAATTCGCCGACATGGCGGGGGTGCTGCGCGAGAAGCTTGGCCCGCAGGCGCGCAAGGTGCCGACCCGGCGGATGCCGGATTGGGCGGTGCACGTGCTGTCGTGGTTCATGCCTCCGGCACGACAGTTGCTGGGCGAATTGGGCCGCACGCGCGCGACCAGTTCGGTGCGTGCGCAATCAGTACTCGGTTGGAAACCGCGCCCTCCCGAGGAATCGATTGTCGACTGCGCGCACAGCCTGATCGAGCACGGAGTGGTGAAGGTTTAGTCCTCGATCAACGCCACCGCGCGGATCCACCCCGCGCTGGCGCCGTCGATCTTGACCGGGAAGCAGCTGAATGTGAATCCGAACGGCGGCAGGCTTTCCAGATTGGTGAGCTTCTCGATCTGCCAGTAGGGCCGGATGCGGCCAGCCTTGTGGCCTTCCCAGATGATCGCAGGGTCGCGCTTTTCAGCCCAGCGCCGCGCGGTGTGGCTGAACGGTGCATCCCATGACCAGGCATCGGTGCCGACCACCTCGACGCCGCGTTGGGTAAGCCACAGCGTGGCCTCAGCGCCAAGGCCGACACCCTGATCGGTGAAGTTGTCGGTGCCATAGACCGCGCCCGACTGGACCAGCACGATGTCGAGCGGCTGGAGTTCGTACCCGATCCGCGCCAGTTCCGCCTCGACCTGCGCGGCGTTGACTACGGTCCCGGCGGGCAAGGTGCTGAAATCGAGTTTCACCCCGGGGCGGAAGAACCGATCGAGCGGGGCCTCGTCGATCGTCGGCGCGCGCGTAGCACCGCTGTCTGTAGTCGAATGGTAGTGCCACGGCGCGTCCATATGAGTGCCGTTGTGGGTCGACAGCGTCAGCGTCTCGACCGCCCAGCCTTCGCCGTCGGGCAGGTCGTCCTTGGTCAGGCCGGGAAAGAACAGCGCGATCTGCTGCCATGATTCGCTGTGATCGGTGTAGCTGATCTGCGGCAGCATCACAGGCGGGTCGGACACGACCTTGGTGGTGATCGGGATCGAAAGGTCGATGAATTTTGTCATGCGGCGAATGTTGACCTGCTTTCCGTTTACGTCAATGGAAAGCGGATGAGCCTTCCTGCAACACTTGCCGCCGCACGCCCGATCGATGGCGGTTTCGCCGCGACCATTCCCGAAGACTGGATGCAGGGGCGCACCAGCTACGGCGGGTTCTCGGCTGCGATGGCGCTGGCCGCGGCGCAGCGGCTAGTACCCGATCTGCCCCCACTGCGATCGGCTACCGTCAATTTCGTCGGGCCGCTTGCTGGCGAGGTGAACGTGACTGCCCGACTGCTGCGGCAAGGACGCAACGCCAGCTGGATCAGCGCCGAGGTAACGAACGAAGCGGGCGTCGGACTGACCGCGACTTTCGTGTTCATGGGGCCGGTGGAGAGCACACTTCATGTCCACGACGTGCCGCCGCCGGCCGGTCTCCTCCCGCCGGGCGCGGGCTACCAGATGCCTGACGACAAAGGGCCGGGCTTCGGTCCCCAGTTTGACCGTTTTTTCGCGCTCCCACGCCAGACCGTGCCGCGGCCCGAGATAAATTGGTGGGTTCGCGCGCGTGATCGCGCCGGGCTTGATCCGATGGTCGAAATGATGCTGGTTGCCGATGCGCTCCCGCCCGGAGTCATGCCGCTGATCCGCACCGGCCCGGTCAGTTCGATGACCTGGCTGATCAACCTGCTGACCCCGCTGCCCGAAACCGACGAGGGATGGTTCCTGCTCCGCGCCGCTGGCAATTACGCTGAGAAAGGCTGCTCAAGCCAGGATATGGCGATTTGGAACACCCGCGGCGAGGCGGTTGCCGTGGGGATGCAGTCAATCGCGCTGTTCGGCTAGCGCCGCAGCTCCGCATCGAGGAACGCCGCGACATCCGCCAGCGCTACGTCTTTGGCGAGGAAGGCTTCACCAAGGCCTTTCAGCAGGACGAAGGGCAGGCTGCCGGCGTCCATTTTCTTGTCGTGCAGCATGTGCTGGGTCAGCGCGTGGCCATCGCAATTGAGGCCAAGGCCGGCGATCTCGCTGGGCATGCCTACTTGCGCAAAATGCCGCGCGACATGTTCGGCGCTGGCCTTGGGCAGCAGCCCGCGAGTCGCTGAGAACCGTGCGGCGAGGACCATGCCCAGCGCCACTGCTTCGCCGTGCAGCAGACGGTCCGAAAAACCCGTTTGCGCTTCGAGGGCATGGCCGAAAGTATGGCCCAGGTTGAGCAGTGCCCGCAGCCCCAGCGTCTCCCGCTCATCCGCCACAACAATCCGCGCTTTGGCGGTAACCGAATAAGCCACCGCATATTCGCGCAGCGCCGCGTCGCCAGTGAGCATCGCCGCGCCGTTCTGGTCGCACCAGGCGAAGAAGGCCGCGTCGCCGAGCAGGCCGTATTTGACGACCTCTGCATAGCCCGCCTTCAGTTCACGCTGGGGCAAGGTGTCGAGCACCGCCAAGTCGGTTAGCACCAATGCAGGCTGGTGGAACGCTCCTACCAAATTCTTGCCCGCCGCAGTGTTGATCGCGGTCTTGCCGCCGACGCTCGAATCGACTTGCGCTAGCAGCGTGGTCGGCAGCTGGATGAAGTGGCAGCCGCGCTTCAGGATCGACGCGGCGAACCCGGTAAGGTCGCCGATCACCCCGCCGCCCAGCGCGAGCACGGCATCGCCGCGTTCGACTTCCTCGGCCAGCAGCCAGTCGGTGGTTGCGGCGAGCTGTTCCCAGCTTTTGGTCGCCTCGCCCGCGGGGAGCACGCGCCAGGCTGCCTCATGCCCGCCTTCATGTAGCGCATGTTCGACCGCCGCACCCCACGCGGCATAGACGTTGGCATCGGTAATTATCGGCACCCGGCGCTTGCGCAGGCGCGGACTGCACTGCTGCGGCAAGTCGGCCAGCAGCCCGGCCGCGACGCGGACTTCATAGGAGCGGCCGCCGAGTTCGACCGGGATCACAGCCATTCGTCGAGCCCTTTCAGAACCTTGTGAACCGCGCGGGTATGCGGACCGGAGCCGCTCTTCACATGGATCGGAGCCTCGGCATAGGCGCTTTCGCGCTCGGCCTTGAGCCGGGTGAGGATCTCCGCCGGATTGCCGCCGCGCAGCATTGGCCGATTGCTGTTGCGGCCGACACGATCGAGCAGCACTTCGATGTCGCTATCGAGCCACACCGCGACCGCCTTTTCGAGGATCAGCGCACGGGTTTGCGAATTGGCGAAGGCGCCGCCGCCGGTCGAGATAATCCCGCGCCCGTGGCTGACCAGGCGGGCGATTACGCGGCGTTCGCCATCGCGGAAATAGGCCTCACCGTATTGTTCGAACATTTCGGGGATCGACATCTGCGCGGCATGGACGATTTCGTCGTCAGCGTCGGTGAACGGCAAGTGCAGTATCCCGGCCAGCCGCCGCCCGACGCTGGTCTTGCCCACCCCCATCATCCCGACCAGCACCACCGGCCGGTCGATCCGCCGCGCCAATGCGGCGATTTTGTCGGGGGATAGCTCATGTTCCATTGCGGCCCCGCCTATAGTTAGGCTAACCGGCAGTGCAAGTTCGGGAGAAGAGGTCGCTAGTGGCGGTTCAAGTGCGCAGGAGCTGGATCTTGGCCGTTACGGCGGCGCTGCTGCTGGTGGCGCTGCTCGGCTGGGCGTGGCAGGATGCGGGCTTGCGACCGCTCACCACGCTGACAGAGCCCGCGCTGTTGCCGCAGGTGGCCAAGTGAAGCGCTCTCTGCTACTTTCCGCCGGGGTTGTCCTGACCCTCAGCTCGGCACTGGTGACCGCGCAGGATTCGCCCGAATCGCTGCTTCCGCCAAGGTTTGAGAAACCCAAATCCGCCACACCGAAGCCAGGAACGCCAGCGCGGCCCGATGCTCCGGGCGCGGTGGTCCAACCGCTCCCGCCTGGCGGCTCGCCGGGCGATGTGGCCCGGCCCGCCGGGCCGATGCTGCCTTCGGGCGCGCACATCCCGACGCTGCATGAACTTGAAACGATGAGCCCGGACCAGCTTGACGAGCTGCTTGGCCTCAAGCCCAAGTTCGACATGCCAGCCGCCGCGCGGCGCTCGATGAAGCAAGTCGGCATTCTCGCTGAGGACGAAGGCGGCATGCCCGCTGGGTCGGTCGGCCGGCAGAGCCCGCTGCTGATCATGGTGCTGCTTGACGGCAACAAGGGACAGATCGTCTCACGCTGGGGCCATATCCTGCTGCGCCGCGCACTGGCCTCGCGGCTCGATGCGCCTGCAGGCATGAACCCCGCCGATTTCGCCGCCGGACGCGCCGGTCTGCTGGTCCGCATGGGCGAAGGCGAAGCGGCGCGCGAACTGGTGCAGGATGTTGACGCCGGGAACTACACCCCGGCGCTGACCCAGGCGGCTATGGACGCTTATGCCTTCACCGCCGACATCACCGGGATCTGCCCGGTCACTGCAGTAATCGGATCACAACGTAAGGACGCCGACTGGCGCGCGCTGCGGGCAATCTGTTCCTCGTTCCAGGGCGATGGTTCTTCAGCGCAATCGCAGCTTGACCGGATGGTTGGTCCCGACGGCTGGCCGCGCATCGATGTGCTGCTTGCCCAGCGTTACGCAGGCTCCGCTGGCAAGGCGCGCCAGGCGGTAAAGATCGAATGGGACGGGGTCTCCGACATGAACCCGTGGCGCTATGCGCTCGCCATCGCGGTTGGCCTTACTCCGCCCGATTCGCTGACCAAGGGGCTGCCGAAGCGCTATGCCTACGTCCAGGCGACCGCGCCGATGCTGGGCCTTGAGACGCGCGCTTCGGGCGCCGATCAGGCCGGTGCAGCAGGCATTCTTTCAAGTGCCGCGATGGTCGATCTCTACAGCCAGATCTATGCGCAAGACGATATCAATGGCGATTGGGCCAAGGCTGCGGATACGCTGCGCAGCGCCTATGTCGCCGATCAACCGGCTGATCGCCTCACCGCGATGCGCGCCTTGTGGGATGGCGGCGCGGATGACGAAGCGCGCTATTCGCGTCAGGTGCTGACCGCTTACGCTGCGGCGCGGCTGCCGGTGATGAGCGACTACGCCGAACAAGCGCCCGAACTGATCGCATCGATGCTCGCCGCCGGGCTCGATCAGAACGCGCTGCGCTTGTCGGCGCAGGCGGACACCGGGTCGCTCGCCTGGGGGCAGCTGGCACTGGCCGCGCCAACGCGCTCCAGCCCGGTCGATGGGTCAGCGCTGTCGAACTTTCAGGGCAACGACAAGAGCGACGGCTATCGCAAATCGCGGTTCCTGCTGGCGGGGCTCGCCGGGCTGGGCCGGGTCGATACCGCCGCCGCTGGGAGCTTTGCCGAAAAGCTGGGGATCGACCTTGGCCGGCAGACCAAATGGAGCCGGTTAATCGATCAGGCTTCCGATCTCAACAACCGCGAACTGGTGATCTTGCTCGCTGGCCTTGGCATGCAGGGCAGCGGCTGGGACAAGATGACCAGCGTCAACCTCTATCACATTGTTTCGGCGCTGAATCGCGTCGGCCTCGGCGCGGAAGCCCGGATGATCGCGGCCGAGGCTGTCGCCAGAGGCTAGGCCATCTCAGCCATCGAATCCTTCCTTGCCATGCTCGCCGCCGAACGCGGCGCGGCGCATAACACCTTGCTCGCCTATCGCCGAGATCTGGCAGGCGCGGAGGAAGTCATCGGCGATCTGGTCAGCGCCGATCAGGCCGCGTTCGCCTCGCTCGGTGCAGCATGGGCCGCGCTGGCGCCGTCGAGCTTGGCGCGCAAATGCTCGGCCTTGCGCCAGTTCTGCGGCTTCATGGTCGATGAAGGCTGGCGCAAGGACGATCCTTCGCCAAGCTTGCCGCGGCCGCGCAGCCGAAGGCCATTGCCGCGCTTGCTCGGCCACCACGAGATCGGACTGCTGTTCGAACGCGCCGAGCTAGAGGCCGCGAGCGGCCAGGCCCCGGCCATGAGGCTGCTCGCGCTGCTCGAATTGCTTTACGGCTCGGGCCTGCGCGCCACCGAACTTGTCTCGCTGCCGATGTCAGCGGTCCCGCGCGATGCGCCGTTCTTGACGGTGACCGGCAAGGGCGGGCAGCAGCGCATGGTCCCGGTCGGCACGCGCGCGAAGGCGGCCTTGTCGCACTGGCTCGGACTGCGCGGCGAGGGTGGCAAGTTCGTCTTTCCCTCCACCGCGCGCGAAGGGCATCTGACCCGGGTGCGGCTGTTCCAGCTGCTCCGCGCACTGGCAGCGCGCGCCGGTATCGATCCTGAAAAGGTCAGCCCGCACGTCCTGCGCCACGCTTTTGCCACCCATCTGCTTGAAGGCGGGGCAGACCTGCGCGTGTTGCAGACGCTGCTAGGCCATGCCGATATCGCGACCACGCAGATCTATACCCATGTCGACAGCGCGCGGTTGGTTACGCTGGTCAATGCGCGGCACCCGTTGTCAAGGATCTCCGGCGGCGGCTAGCCGCCCCGGATGGCCCTTGCCGTCCGAGCCGCAGAGGGGTAGCGAAACCCGATGATTTCTTACCTTGAATTCGAAAAGCCCGTTGCCGCGCTCGAAGCCCGTATTGCCGAACTGCGTGAAGCTGGGGCGGGCGGCGATGTCGATATTACCTCCGAGATTGAGCGGCTCGAACGGAAGAGCGCGCAGCTCCTTGCGAGCACTTATGCTGCGCTCACCCCATGGCAGAAAACCCAGGTCGCCCGGCATCCGATGCGTCCGCACTTCGTCGATTACGTGGCGATGGCCTTCACCGATTTCATGCCGCTGGGCGGGGATCGCTATTTCGGTGACGATCAGGCGATCATCGGCGGTTTTGCCAAACTTGATGGGCGCCGGGTTATGCTGATCGGGCACGAGAAGGGCAACGATACGCAGAGCCGGATCAAGCACAATTTCGGCATGGGCAAGCCGGAAGGCTATCGCAAGGCGATCCGCCTGATGGAGCTGGCGGGCCGGTTCGGGCTGCCGGTTGTTACCTTGGTCGATACCTCGGGCGCATTCCCCGGGATCGAGGCGGAGGAGCGCGGCCAAGCCGAAGCGATTGCCCGTTCGACCGAGGCGTGCCTGACGCTGCCGGTGCCAATGGTCGCGGTGATCGTGGGTGAAGGCGGTTCGGGCGGCGCGGTCGCGCTGGCCAGCGCCGAACGCGTGCTGATGATGGAACACGCGGTCTACGCGGTGATCTCGCCGGAAGCCGGGGCTTCGATCCTGTGGCGCACGGCCGATAAGGCACCGGAAATGGCCGAGGCGATGAAAACCACGGCGCAGGATCTTCTGGCGCTCGGCGTAATCGACCGGATCGTGCCCGAACCGGTCGGCGGCGCGCACCGCGCACCGGCACAGGCGGCGCACACCTTGGCCGAAGCAATCGGCGCTGAGCTCGACAAGCTTGCCAAGTTGTCTTCAGATCAACTCCGCGCGGCCCGCGAAGAACGCTTCCTGCGGATCGGTGATAACTGAAACGGTCAGGGATCGTTCAGCGCAATCAGGAGTTATAGGTCAGCACAATCCTGAATTAACTTGAGGGGAGCACTTATGAATTTGCGTCGAACAACGCGTTACCTGCTTGGTGCGGCAATTATCATGGGCACCGTTTCAGGCTCAAGCCTGCCCGCCGCAACCGCGCCGGTGCCCACTTCGATCAGCGCTAAGGATAAAGCCGAAGGCGCCAAGGCGAACCCCCAGCTGGTGGCCGAATACGGCGGCGCGCTGACCGGGCCGCAAGCTGATTATGTGGCGACGATCGGCAAGAAGATCGCGGTGCAATCGGGGCTGAGCAACAGTTCGAGCGACTTCACCGTCACTCTGCTCGACAGTTCGATCAACAACGCCTTCGCCATACCGGGGGGATATATCTACACCACCCGCCAGCTAGTTGCGTTGATGAACAACGAGGCCGAACTTGGCGGCGTACTGGGCCATGAAACCGCTCACGTTGCTTTGCGGCACAGCGCCCAGCGGCAAAGCGCGGCGACCAAGAACCAAGTGATCGGCGTGATCGGGGCGATTCTTTCCGGCGTGGTGCTGGGCGGCAGCAGCAAGATCGGGCAACTGCTGCAGTCTGGCTTCATGCAGGGCTCGCAGCTGCTGACGCTCAAGTTCTCGCGCAAACAGGAAAGCGAAGCCGATTCTTACGGGGTCCAGTACCTGCGCAAGGCCGGTTACGATCCGCGCGCGATGTCGACCGTGCTGCAAAGCCTCGCCAATCAGAATGCGCTCGATGCAAAACTGATGGGGACCAGCGACCAGGTTCCCGCATGGGCTTCGACGCACCCCGATCCGGCGTCGCGCGTGCGCACCGCGGCAAGTCTGGCGGGTACCGCGACCGGCGTGACCAACCGCGATACCTTCCTCGCCCGGATTGCCGGGCTGACCTATGGCGATTCGGCGGCGCAAGGCTATGCCGAAGGCCGCAGCTTCAAACACCCGATCGAAAGGCTCGCTTTTGATGCCCCGGTCGGCTTCTACCTTGTCAACGGGACGCAAGCCGTCGCCATCGGCGGTACTTCGGGCAAGGGGCAGTTCACCACCGCCGCCTTCAATGGCAATCTTGATGCCTATGTAACCGCGCAATTTGCCGCGTTGGCGCAATCGAACCAGACCCAGCTGACGCCATCGGCGATCCAGCACACCACGGTGAACGGAATTCCGGCGGCCTATGCCACTGCGCGGGTGGCCAACGGTACCAGTCAAGTCGACGTGGCGGTGTTCGCCTATCAGTGGAGCACCTCGCAGGCGTACCATTTCCTGACCATCACCCAGGCGGGGCAAAACCCGTTCGATGCAATGTTCGGGTCGATGCGGCGGCTGTCTGTGGCTGAGGCTGCGGCGCTGAAACCGCGCAAGCTTGCAGTGGTCACCGTCAATCGCTCCGACACCCTGCAGTCGCTCGCCGGACGCATGGCCTATACCGATGCCCCGCTTGACCGCTTCCTGGTGCTGAACGGCCTGACCAGCACCTCGCGGCTAGTGCCCGGGCAGAAGGTGAAGCTCGTTACTTATTGATCCGGTTGAGATGCTCTCAACCGCAGCGGCCAGCAGGCAAACGAAAAGGGGCGGCAGGATTACCTGCCGCCCCTTCGTGTCTCGTACACCCGAAGGTGTCGTTACACCATCGCTTCGAGCTTAGGCGCTCGGAGCGTTAGCGCTGGCCATAGCCGACGAAGTGGTGTTGAAGGTGGTCTTCAGCTGGCCACCGAGGCCCTGCATTGCGGTGATCGCAGCAACGGCGATCAGAGCAGCGATCAGGCCGTATTCGATTGCGGTCGCACCAGCTTCGTTACGGAACAGCTTGTTGATGAACTTCATGATTAGTCTCCTGTTGGTAGTTGCAGTCTTCAGTTTACCCAGCTCATTCCCTGTCACCCGAAAGAGCAACTGCCGGACTAAGGGAAATTCCTTGCCAAATGTTTAAGCCCCGGTGGCTCCCGAAACGGCCGTCTGCGTGGCCGAAGACACTTTGTCCCAGGTATTCTTGTTTTCAGCGGCAAAGCCCTGCAATGCGGTGAGCATCGCCAAAACGATCAGGGAGCAGATCATCCCATATTCGATAGCAGTTGCGCCCTTTTCGTCGTGGATCAGCTCTGAAATAAGTCTTTTCATGACCCCCGCCTCCGCTCCAATTGCAGACAAGGATTGCAATATCGTTTGTATTCCTAAGAATTGGTTTACGCGGCCCGATTGAATGAAAAGAAATCCGACAGCGATCGAGGTGGTGGCGGTTGCGCTCATCGATGGGGCGGAGCGCATTCTGCTGCAAAAGCGCCGCGCCGATCGGCAGCACGGCGGGCTGTGGGAATTCCCAGGCGGCAAGGTGGAAGCCGGGGAAAGCGCGCTTTCCGCGTTGATTCGCGAAATTGATGAGGAACTCGGGATCGTGCTCGCGCCGGATCACTTGTCGCGTCTTGCCGAGGCGGCCGACCTGGGCGGCGGACTTGTCATTTCGCTTTACACTTGCCTGGCGTGGCAGGGCGAGCCGCGCTGCCTCGATGCTGCGGCCATCGGCTGGTTTGCTCCGCACGAGTTGCACGCATTGGCCATGCCGCCGCTCGATCGGCCGCTGGCGGCGGCGCTCGAAAAATGGTTGCAGGGGCGCTAATTAGCAGCTTGCCAAGCCCGAAACTGCCCCCTATGTGCGCCATTCCAACGCGCCCGTAGCTCAGCTGGATAGAGCATCAGACTACGAATCTGAGGGCCGGACGTTCGAATCGTTCCGGGCGCACCATTTCTCCCTTCGGTCGAAACCCGCCCGAAATTCAGGAATGGTCGGACTTTGTCCTGCGGGGCGCACCATTTCTCCATATCAATGAATACAGCAACAATCCCGGTTTGCTCCGGGATAGAGATCGTTGCTCGCCAGCTTCCATTTGCGCCGTCAAAGGGCCATCACTATCCGGTGGCCCATCTAGTGGGAAAAGCAGATCAGGCGGAATGACGGCGAACCTTACCCACCTACAGCGACTTGAGGCCGAAGCGATCCACATCATGCGTGAGGTGGTGGCCGAAGCGGCGCGTCCGGTGATGCTCTATTCGGTGGGCAAAGACAGCGCGGTGATGCTGCACCTAGCGAAGAAGGCGTTCTACCCATCGCCGCCGCCGTTCCCGCTGCTCCACGTCGATACCACCTGGAAGTTCCGCGCCATGTACGCGCTGCGGGATCAGATGGCAGCAAAGAGCGGGATGGAGCTGCTGATCTGGCAAAACCCTGAGGCGAAGGAGCGCGGAATCAACCCGTTCGATCACGGCGCGCTGCATACCGATATGTGGAAGACCGAGGGGCTCAAGCAGGCGCTCGATCACTGGCAGTTCGATGCGGCCTTTGGCGGCGCGCGGCGCGATGAAGAGAAGAGCCGCGCCAAAGAACGCATCTTCAGCTTCCGCACCGCCAGCCACGGCTGGGACCCCAAGAACCAGCGGCCCGAGCTGTGGAACCTCTACAACGCGCGCAAGCACAAGGGCGAGAGCATCCGAGTGTTCCCGATCAGCAACTGGACTGAGCTTGATGTGTGGCAATACATCCAGCTGGAGGCGATTCCGATCGTCCCGCTCTATTTCGCCGCGCCGCGCCCAACGGTTGAGCGTGGCGGTCTGTTGCTGATGGTCGATGACGATCGCTTTCCGCTGCTGCCGGGCGAAGTGCCTGTCGAACGCTCGATCCGCTTTCGCACGCTCGGTTGCTATCCGCTGACCGGCGCGGTTGAAAGCAATGCGGCAACGCTGAGCGAGGTGATCCAGGAGACACTGCTGACCACCACCAGCGAACGCCAGGGCCGCGCGATCGACAAGGACGCGGGCGGGGCGGGGATGGAAGTAAAGAAGCAGCAGGGGTACTTCTGATGGAGGGTCCCGCCTACGTCACCGACAGCCTGATCGCGGAGGATATCGACGCCTACCTCGCCCAGCACCAGCACAAGACCATGCTGCGCTTCATCACTTGCGGTTCGGTCGATGACGGCAAGAGCACCCTGATCGGCCGGCTGCTTTACGATTCCAAGATGATCTTTGAAGACCAGCTCGCCGCTTTGGAGACCGATTCCAAGCGGGTCGGCACGCAAGGGCAGGAGATCGATTTCGCGCTGCTCGTCGACGGCCTTGCTGCTGAGCGCGAGCAGGGCATCACGATCGACGTCGCTTACCGCTTCTTCAACACCGAGAAGCGCAAATTCATCGTCGCCGATTGCCCGGGGCACGAGCAGTACACCCGCAACATGGTGACCGGCGCTTCGACTGCGGATCTTGCGGTGATTCTGGTCGATGCGCGCAAGGGCGTGCTGGTCCAGACCCGGCGGCATACTTACCTGTGCCACCTGATCGGCATCAAGAATCTGGTGTTGGCGGTGAACAAGATGGACCTGGTCGGATACGATCAGGCGCGGTTCGACCAGATTGTGACCGAATATGCCGCCTTTGCGAAGAGCATCGAGGTCGAAAGCTTCACCGCCCTGCCGATCTCGGGATTCAAAGGCGACAACGTCACCGCCGCTTCGCCACACACTCCGTGGTACCGCGGGCCGTCGCTGATCGAGCATCTCGAAACTGTCGAGGTGCTTGGCGAAGTAGACGTGGAGCAGCCGCTGCGCCTGCCGGTGCAATGGGTCAACCGTCCCAACCTCGACTTCCGCGGGTTTGCCGGGCTGATCGCCACCGGGCAAGTGCGGGTGGGCGATGCGGTGCGGGTGCTGCCTTCGGGCAAGACCAGCACGGTTTCGCGGATCGTCACCATGCCAAATGCCGGTGGAGCCGCAGGGGAAGGCGATCTGGAAGTTGCACGCGCGGGTCAGTCGGTCACGCTGTGCCTGGCCGACGAGATTGATTGTTCGCGCGGGGACGTGATCGCTGCAGCCGACAGTGCGCCGCAAGTCAGCGACCAATTCGAGGCGGCACTGGTCTGGCTCAATGACGATGCGCTGCGGGTTGGCCGCGCCTATTGGCTCAAGCTGGGCGCGCAGACTGTCTCGGTCACCGTACAGCAGCCCAAGTATGCCGTGAACGTCAACACGATGGAGCACATCGCGGCCAAGACGCTTGAGCTCAACGCGATCGGCGTGGTCGAAATCGCGACCGACCGGCCGATCGTGTTCGAACCCTACGCGACAAGCCGCGCGCTCGGCGGGTTCATCCTGATCGACAAGCTGACCAATGCCACCGTGGCAGCGGGCATGATCAATTTCAGCCTGCGCCGCGCGCAAAACGTCCATTGGCAAGCGCTCGACGTCAGCCGCGAGGCACACGCTGCATTGAAGCACCAGAACCCGGCGGTGCTGTGGTTCACCGGTCTTTCGGGCTCGGGCAAGTCGACTATCGCCAACCTGGTTGAAAAGCGCCTGCACGCGCTGGGCCATCACACCTTTCTGCTCGATGGCGACAATGTACGGCACGGGCTCAACAAGGATCTTGGCTTTACCGAAGCGGACCGGATCGAGAATATCCGCCGCGTGGGTGAGGTGGCCAAGCTGATGACCGATGCGGGGCTGATCGTCCTTACCGCCTTCATCAGCCCGTTTCGCGCCGAGCGCGAACTGGTCCGCGCGATGCTGCCGGAAGGCGAATTCGTTGAGATCTTCGTCGATACCCCGCTTGAAGTGGCTGAGGCGCGTGACGTGAAGGGTCTCTACAAAAAGGCGCGCGCCGGGCAGCTCAAGAACTTCACCGGGATCGACAGTCCATATGAGGTGCCCGAGCAGCCCGAACTGCGGATCGATACCACCGCCGAACCTTCCGAAGCCGCGGCTGAGCGGATCGTCGACTTTATCCTCGGCGGGCGCGGTGATAGCTGGATGCCGGTGATATGACCGACGCGGACATCGCTGCCGAACTGGCCGAGCAGGCGGGGCACCTGCTGCTCGCGTTGCGAGCTAGTGGGCAGTATTCTGGCAAGCTGCTCGGCGATGAGGGTGACCGGCTGGCGAATGCGCTGCTCTGTGCTGAACTGCGCCGTTCGCGCCCGGACGATGCGCTGCTGTCCGAGGAGGAGAAGGATAAGCCGTCACGGCTCAACAAATCTCGCGCGTGGATCGTTGATCCAGTCGACGGCACCCGCGAATATGGCGAGGGGCGGAGCGATTGGGCGGTGCATGTGGCGTTGGCGATCGATGGCGTGGCTGCCATTGGCGCGGTTGCTTTGCCTGCGTTGGGACTTGTCCTGCGCAGCGACCAGCCGATCGAAGTTGCGCCGCCGCCGGAACGGCTGCGGGTGGTGGTCAGCCGGACTCGCCCGGCGCGCGAAGCCGTGGCGGTTGCGGAGGCGCTGGGCGCGGAACTGGTCCCGATGGGCTCGGCCGGGGCCAAGGCGATGGCGGTGGTGCGCGGCGAGACGGATATTTACCTGCACAGCGGCGGCCAGTACGAATGGGATTCGTGCGCGCCGGTGGCGGTGGCGCTGGCCCATGGACTTCACGCGAGCCGCATCGATGGCAGCCCGCTGATTTATAATCAGGCCGACACTTATATTCCCGATCTGCTAATCTGCCGATGTGAGCATGCCGCGCAAGTGCTCGCACTGGTGCGTGAGGTTCAGGCTGCGCCTTAGCGCACCGCGCCCATCGCGGCGATTTCGGCTTCGAGCAGACTGATCCTCTTTTTGACCGAATCGTGACCGCGCGACCCGAGACTGGCCCCATGCTCGCGCCAGAAGCGCAGAGCGATCTGCGGATCGTATCCCGCCAAGGCCAGTAGATGCAGGCTCAGTCGGTCTGCCTCACGCTCGGTCTGTTTGTTCGCCTTCAACCCGTGCTGCAGCACCAGGTGCGCAAGTTCATGCGCGAATGCTACTGCGACCGCGTCTTCGCCGAAACTTTCGATATACGCGCTGCTGAGCTGGATCGTTTCACCATCGCTGCGGGCGATGAGTTTGTCGGTCTCGACCACTTCGAAGCGGGTGCGGCAGGCGGCAACAGGCTCAAGCACAGCCGAGACTGTTCGACCGGCCCGGTTGACCTGAACCGTGATAGGCGCGCGGGGAGGAAGCACGATGATCTGTCGTTCAACCCGGTCCCGTGTTGCGCTGCTTGCGGCGGGTGCGAGCGGCAGGAACGCAAGAACCTTGTCGCCAATAGCCAGCAGACGATCTCCGGCGCGTAGTCCGGCGCGGTCCGCAGCCAGGCCAGGCACTACCGCTTCGATCTCGACCGGAGTCACAAGGCCGAACTTCTTGCGAAGTTCAGGCGGGTACTGGTCGATCGCGATGATCACCAGTCCGGTCGCCGGCATCAGGTTCTGGCACCGCGGCGCGCTGGCTATCGCGATCCGGCTGGCGATCTCGGCCAATTGAAGATCGTCTCGGCGCAGTCTGTCGTCATTCGAATCCGCGATCGCGGGCAGGGCAACAGTAACAAGGAGCGAGCCCAGCAGCGCTCGGACGGCACTATTTCGGTGCGACATGGCCGCCGAACTTGAACCGCATCGCCGAAAGTAGCCGGTCGCCGAATCCGTCGCTGAGGCGCGAGCGGTAACGCTCGTACAGCGACATGGTCAGCACCGGCGTGGACACTTCCTGCTCAAGCGAAGCCTCGACAGTCCACCGCCCTTCGCCCGAATCCTGCACTTGCGGCGAATAGGGGGCGAGGTCGGGATTGTCAGCCATGGCATCGGCGCTGAGGTCGAGCAGCCACGAAGTGACTACGCTGCCGCGCCGCCACAGCTCGGCGATGGCCGCAGTATCAAGATCGTAGCGGCGCTCTTCGGGCACCTTGGGCCCGTCTGCGGTGGACAGCAGCGCGAAGCCTTCGGCATAGGCCTGCATCATCCCGTATTCGATGCCGTTGTGGACCATCTTGACGTAGTGACCCGCGCCGCAAGGGCCGCAGTGCAACCAGCCTTGCTCCGCCGTATCGGACAGCTTGCCGGCAGCGCGCGCGGGGGTGCGGGGGATGTCACCTGCGCCAGGTGCCAGCGTCGTGAAGATCGGCGCGTTGCGGGTCACCGCTGCCTGATCGCCGCCGACCATCAGGCAATAGCCGCGCTCCAGCCCGAAGACCCCGCCGCTGGTCCCGACATCGAGGAAATCGATCTGCTTGGCCTTGAGCATCGCCGCGCGTGCGACGCTGTCCTTGAAGTTCGAATTACCCCCGTCGATCACGGTGTCGCCGGGGTCGAGCAGGCCTGCCAAAGCGGCAACCGCGCCGTCGGTGATCTTGCCGGCCGGCACCATCAGCCAGACGGTGCGCGGCGCTGACAACCCGGCGACCATCGCGGCAAGGGTCGGATAGCCTGATGCGCCGGCGGCGACGATCGCCGCATAGGCCTCCGGATGAATGTCCTGGATGGCAACCTGATGCCCGCCGCGCAGCAGCCGCAGCGCCATATTACCGCCCATCCGGCCTGCGCCGACTATTCCGATCTGCATTTCAGTTAGTCTCCGGGAGGCGTTTGATGAGCGCGGTGCGCAGGCATGAGCAGACCACTTCGCCGCGCTGGTTGGTCAGCTCGTGACGGAAGGTGATGATCCCCGCGTTGGGCCTCGATCCGGACGGCTTCAATTCGGTCACCTCGCTGCTGGCGCGCAGGGTATCGCCGATAAACACCGGTTTGGGCATGACAAGTTTGTCATAACCCAGATTGGCGACCAGCGAGCCCAACGTAGTGTCACCCACCGACAGCCCGACCATCAGCGCGAAAGTGAAAGTGCCGTTGACCAGGATCTGGCCGAATTCGCTCGCCTTGGCCGCCTCGACGTCGAGATGCAGCGGTTGCGGGTTGTGGGTCATGACCGTGAACAGCAAATTGTCGGTCTCGGTAACCGTGCGGCTGATTTCGTGGCTGAGCCGGTCGCCCACTTGCCACTGTTCGAAGTATCGTCCTGCCATTGTCTGCCTGTCCTTGTCCGCCGTCAGCCTAGCCTTAGCCGCGTTGTAATCAACCTGCGGCGAACATGTCCTTGAGCAGCACTTCGGTATCGGCGAGGGTTTCGGGATCGTCGGGTTTGAACTTCGCTTCGACCATCTTGCGGCCCTGGACGTAATCCTTGACGCTATTGACGCAGTCGAGCGCGACGACATGGCCCTGGCGCAGATAGATCACCGAAAACGATCGCGCCGCCGGGTCGCCGCGCACGATTTCGCGGTCATGGCCGATCGCGAGGCCGACCGTTTGCAGCTTGAGGTCGTACTGGTTCGACCAGAACCACGGCGTTGCGGCATAGGGCTGGGGATCGCCGCAGATCGACTTCGCCGCGCAGGTGGCCATGTCGTTGGCGTTCTGGACCGATTCGAGCCGGATCACCGCGTTGTCGGCGAAGGCGCTGGCATGCGCCGCACAGTCTCCGATCGCGTACACATCAGGCAGGCTGGTGCGGCAGTACTCGTCGACATCGACCCCGTTTCCGCCCGCCGCTCCCGCCACGATCAGCGGCCCGACTGCCGGGATGATACCGATGCCCACGATGACCAGATCGGCGGGGAGGGTGGTCCCGTCCGCCAATACAACGCCGCTAACCTGACTATCCTTGCCCGCAATTGATTCAACTGCGGTTTCGGTGCGCAGGTCGACGCCGTGCGCGCGGTGTTCGGCTTCGAAGAAGCTTGAGAGTGCTTCACCGGCCACCCGTGCCAGCACCCGGGGCAGCATTTCCAGCACGGTCACCTCGACGCCAAGCTTGGTCAGCACCGCCGCTGCTTCAAGCCCGATGTAGCCGCCGCCAATCACCACCGCGCGCTTGGCCCCGGCATCGAGTTCCTTCATCAACTGGTCAACGTCGGCGCGGGTGCGGACCGCGTGAACTCCGGCCAAGTCCGCGCCTTCGCAGGCCAGCCGACGCGGGTCGCCGCCGGTGGCCCAGATCGCCTGCCCGTAGTGGATGGCGCGTCCGTCCCGCAGCGTCAGTTCGTGCCCCGCCGGATCGACCTTCACCACTTCGGCATTGCGCATCAGGGTGATCGCCTTGTCACCCCAGAAGGCTTCGGGGCGCAGGCAAATCCGCTCAAAGGTTTTTTCGCGGGCGAGGTATTCCTTGGATAGCGGCGGGCGTTCGTACGGAATCTCCGGCTCGCGTCCGATCAGCAGGATCGATCCGGCAAAGCCGTTTTGGCGCAGCGCGATAGCCGCTTGCGCGCCGCCGTGGCCGGCTCCGACGATAACCACGTCCGCTTGATCGATCTGGGTATCCATAGCGCCTCCGATTCGCCTGCATCTAGAGGCCTAGGCCGCAGCTGGTCCAGTGCGGCGGCCCGGCAGCAACAAAATTGCGCCGGGCCGGTCAAGGCGCGTGACGGGGGCAGTGCGGCTGGATATGACCCGGCCTATGGAAACCGCTGAACCCGATCCAGGTCTTCGTCCGTCGGTTTGGCGCTATGTCAAAGCCAGCCGCGCCCACGTGGTGATCGATGCTGCGGACTACTACGTGCTGATGCAGCAGGCGATGAAGCGTGCGAAGCAGCTCATTCACATGATCGGCTGGGATTTCGATACGCGGATGCGGCTGGGGCCGGGGCGGCGGTTCTGGAACCTGCCGCGCAAGGCGGTCAATCCAGCGCGGCTCGGGCCGTTCATGATCTGGTTGTGCGAGCGCAGCCCAGGGCTGCAGGTGCGCGTGCTCAAGTGGAATTTCGGCGCGCTCAAGTTCCTGTTCCGGGGATCGATGATCCTCGATCTAATCCGCTGGATGCTGCACCCGGGGATCGATTTCAAACTGGATTCGGCCCACCCGATCGGCTGCAGCCACCACCAGAAGATCGTGGTGATCGACGATATGTTCGCAGTCTGCGGCGGGATCGACATGACGTCTGATCGCTGGGACACGCCCGAACATCTCGAAAAGGACCCCCGGCGCCACAAGCCCTATAGCCAGAAGCTCTACGGCCCCTGGCACGACATGACGATGCTGGTCGAAGGTGATGCCGCAGCGGCGCTGGGCGAATTGGGCCGCGAACGCTGGGAACGCGCCGGAGGCACGCCGCTACCGGCGTGCAAGCCGCAGAAGCACAGCGCCTGGCCGGCCAAGCTCAAGGCCGAGTTCGAGGACGTGGAGATTGGCATCGCCCGGACCACCGCAGCGTGGCGGGACTATCCCGAAGTGCGCGAGATCGAGCAATTGTTCGTCGAACATATCGCCCGGGCCAAGCACTTCATCTACGCCGAAAGCCAGTATTTCGCGAGCCGCGCGATCGCCGAGGCTTTGGCGGAGCGTCTGGCCAAGCCCAATCCGCCCGAGGTTGTGCTGATCAATCCCGAAAGCGCTGACGGCTGGCTTGAACAGACCGCGATGGACGGGGCGCGAGTGCAGTTGTGCCATGCGGTGGGGGCAAGCGATCCCGCGCAGCGATTCCGCATCTATCTGCCCTACAATGCCGCCGGCACCGCGATCTACGTCCATTCCAAGCTGATGATCGTCGATGACGAGGTGCTGCGGATCGGCTCTGCCAACATGAACAACCGCTCGATGGGGCTCGACAGCGAATGCGACATGGTGATCGACGCCGCGCGGCCGGGCAACAAACATGCGAGCGCGCCGATCAAAGGGGTGCGGATTGCGCTTCTCGCGGAGCATACCGGGCAATCGCGCGAAGCTGTCGAGCAGCAGCTCAAGGCCAATGCCTCGATGATCGACTTGATCGCCAAGGCGCCGCTCACCGGCAAGTACCTTGCACCTTTCGCCTTGCGTCCGCTGACCGATGCAGAGAAGGCTGTCGCCGACAACGCGCTGCTCGATCCCGAGCGGCCCGAGGAACTGTTCGAACCGTTCAGCAAGCGGCGCGGATTGTTCCGCCGCGGCGGGCTGCTGCGGAGACCGAAATGACGGAGAGATTGATGAGCCGCGGCGAGATCATCCACGACGAGGGCCCCAAAGCCAAGCTGCCGGTGCCGAAAGAGGTGCAGGACGCGATCCGCACGCTGATCCGCTGGTCGGGTGATGATCCGGAGCGTGAAGGCCTGCTCGATACGCCGGCGCGGGTCGGGCGGGCGTGGAAGGAATATTGCCAGGGCTATAACTCGGACCCTGCGCTGCACTTGGCGCGCCAGTTCGAGGAAGTGGGCGGCTACAACGAACTGGTGCTGCTGAAGGACATTCCATTCCAGTCGCATTGCGAACACCACATGGCACCGATCACCGGCACCGCCAATATCGCCTACATGCCGCGCGACAAGGTGGTCGGCATTTCCAAGCTGGCCCGGGTGCTGCACGGATTTGCCGAGCGGCTGCAGATCCAGGAGCGGCTCACCGCCGAGGTGGCGCAGTGCATCTGGGACAATCTGCATCCCGAAGGCGTTGCGGTGGTGATCAAGGCCCAGCACGGCTGCATGACCGGGCGCGGGGTCAGAACCCCCGGGGTCGAGATGGTCACCAGCCGGTTGCTGGGCTGCTTCCTCGATGATTCGCGCAGTCGCAAGGAAGTGCTCTCGCTGATGGGGTTCTGAGCAGTGGCGGATGCTCACGAACCGGTGATGACCGTGGCCGAACTGGCGACGTTCTTTGCCGGGGCTTTCACCGAACGCGCTGGCGGACCGACCACGCAGGTCACCGAGATCGGCCCGGGCCGCGCCTTGGTGACGCTCGATCCGCAGGCGGGCAACCTGCGTCCGGGCAACCTCGTTTCAGGGCCGACCCAGATGGGCCTTGCCGATCACGCGGCCTATGCGGTGATCCTCGCGCACATCGGCCCGGTGGCGATGGCGGTGACCAGTAACCTCAACTACAGCTTTTTGCGCGGGGTCAAGCCCGAACGCCTCTATGCCGAAGCGCGGCTGCTCCGGCTCGGCCGCCGGCTCGCGACGGTCGACGTGCAATTATATCAGGACGATCCTGAGCGGCCGGTCGGGCAGGCGACAGTAACGTACGCGCTGCCCGACGCCTGATCCGGTTAGAGGTTTTCGAGCATATGCTCGGCCGAGCTCACCTTGAACTCGCCCGGGCCTTCGACGAACAGCTGTTCGACCGTGCCGTCGTTGACCACCATCGAGAAGCGCTGGCCGCGCTTGCCCAGGCCAAAGGCGCTGCCGTCCATGGTCAGGCCGAGCGCTTCGGCGAAATCGCCGTTGCCGTCAGCCAGCATGGTCACGTCGTCGCTGCCGCCGCTCTTGTTCCACGCGCCAAGCACGAACGGATCGTTGACTGCGGTGCAGGCGATCTCGTCGATGCCCTTGGCCTTCAGCTCGGCGGCCTTTTCGACGAAGCCGGGGAGGTGCTTGGCCGAGCAAGTCGGGGTAAAGGCACCCGGGACCGAGAACAGCGCGACGCGCTTGCCGGCGAAATAGTCTGCGCTCTGCACCGCATCGGGGCCTTCGGCGGTGGCCTTGACCAGCTTAACGTCGGGCACTTTGTCGCCAACTGCGATCGTCATGTTCATTTCTCCGTCTGCATGGGGGTTGTCT
>JANYEY010000032.1 GCA_025359685.1 Sphingomonadaceae bacterium
ATCGCCAGCGCTACTTGATCGAGCAAGCTGGTGAGCAGAGCCTGCTGATCCTCGCTGACCGGCGGCAGTCCATCGCTGCGCGCCATGCCAACCGCAGCGGCCACGCCGTGCCCGGTAATGATGGGGCGAAACTGCCAGTCGGCAAGATCAAGCTTGCGCACTCCGCGTCCCGTCACTTCGCCGGTGTCGAACGTCACCGCTGCTGCAGCAAAGTCGCTTGGCGCCAGCGCCGCTTCATTGGGCGCGCTGGCCAGCGGACGATTGTTATCGGCACCGCCCATGAACACGGTGTGGCATTCGAACAGGTGCGAGAGTTCGTTCACTGTGACCTTGGCGATGGCTTCGACATCGGCGCTCGACAACAGCTGGCGGGCGAACCCGGCGATGGCGGCGTTGCGAGCGGCATGGCTTGATGCAAGCTGGGCCTGGATGCGCAGCTGCCCGGCAAGCTGGCTGGTCACGGCGGCGACCACGAACAGCACGATCACCGTCACCACGTCGGCCGGCTTCTCGATAGAGAAAGTGTGAAATGGAGCGGTGAACCAATAGTCGTAGGCCAGCGCCGCAGCCACTGCCGAAAGCAGCGCCGGCCATAACCCGGCATAGATCGCAGCGGCAAGCACCGCGGGGATATAGAGCAGCACCACGGGCTCGCTGCCGAACTGTTGTTCGACAAGGAGTCCGGCGAGCGTCGCCACTGCGACACCGGCAAGTGCAGCGACATAGGCAACCGGATGCGCAGTTGGTTGGCTGGAGCGGGCGGCGGAGAGAGCTGGTGCAATCATGATGCAAAGATGCTCCCGCTTGCGGCGCGCGCCAAGTTAAACCGCAAATCTTTATGCCATTCCACATGGAATATTTATGCAGGCAAGGCGCATCTAAGGAGCATGGAAACACATTCTCATGCGGCGCCCGAAGGCGCAATCGAGTCGCCTGGACACGGCCCCGGCGGCGGACTTCCGCTGCTCACGCTGGGCGCGCTGGGAGTCGTCTTCGGCGACATCGGCACCAGCCCGCTCTATGCACTGCAGGCAACGCTTGACCCGCGCTATCACCTGGGGATCAACGTAACCGATCTTTATGGGATCGTTAGCCTGATCTTCTGGTCGTTCGTTTTTGTGGTGACGATCAAATACGTGTTCATCGTAATGCGCTGCGACAATCGCGGCGAAGGCGGCAGCCTGGCGCTTTACGCGCTGATCAACCGCGAACTGGGAGGGCGCGCGCCGCGGCGCTGGCTGATGATCGGCGCGCTGTTCGCCACCGCACTGTTCTTCGCCGATGCGATGCTGACCCCGGCAATCTCGGTCATTTCGGCGGTCGAAGGGCTGGGCGTGGTGAGTGAGGCGTTCAAGCCCTATATCGTGTGGATCGCGCTCGCCATCCTGCTCGGGCTGTTCGCGATCCAGCGCCACGGCACTGACCGTGTCGGCAAGCTGTTCGGGCCGATCATGCTGGTTTACTTCCTCGTCATCGCGGCGATGGGCATGGTCCATATCGTCGAATATCCCCGCGTGTTCGAAGCGCTCAATCCGGTGTGGATCGTCCACTTCTTCATCGCGCACCCGGTCTATTCGTTCCTGTCGCTCGGTGCGGTAGTTTACGCAATAACCGGGACCGAGGCACTTTATGCCGACATGGGGCATTTCGGGCGCAAACCGATCACGCTCGCTTGGCTGATCATCTGCGTGCCAGCGTTGATGATCAATTACATGGGGCAGGCGGCGATGCTGATCCGCCACCCCGAATTCCGCGACAATCCGTTCTTCCACATGGTCCCGCCGTCGCTGACCGTGCCCTTGCTGATCATCGCTACCATGGCCACGATCATCGCCAGCCAGGCGGTGATATCGGGGGCATTCTCGGTCACCCAGCAGGCGATCCAACTCGGTTTCATCCCGCGCATGCAGATCAAGCACACGTCTTCGCACGCGATGGGGCAAATCTACCTGCCAGCGATCAACTGGTCATTGGCCGTCATGGTCGGGGCGCTGGTGGTCTCGTTCCGGGCTTCCGCCGCGATGCTGCCCGCCTACGGGCTGGCCGTGGTCGGCACGATGCTGATCACCACGCTGATGCAGTACGTCGTCATCTTCCGCATCTGGAAGAGGCCGCTGTGGCAGGCCGGCTTCGGCTTCGTGTGCTTCATCACCATCGATCTGGTTTTCCTTGCCTCGGGCGCGACCAAACTGTTTGAGGGGGCGTGGTTCCCGATCATGGTCGGGCTGATCATCTTCACGCTGCTCACCACCTGGGCACGGGGCCGCGCCATCATGCGCGAGCGGCTTGATGACGGCGCCATGCCGCTGGATGTCTTCATCGCCTCGGC
>JANYEY010000033.1 GCA_025359685.1 Sphingomonadaceae bacterium
GCCAGATGCGCCGGGTAATCGACCATCTGCGGGTACGGCGTCATCAGGAACGGCAAACTGGCGAGCAGTGTGAAGAACAGCCCCAGCCACAAGCCTTCGCGCGGCGCAGGCGTGTCGAGCAGGAAGGTGCGCAGCCGCAACGGCGGGGCCAGCCGCGGCTGATCGGCATCGGCATGCTCTGGCATCATATGCTGAAGGTCTGGCACAGGCGGGGACTAATTGGCCGGGACCGGGCTGGCAAGCTTGAGCAGTATCGAGCCCGGTACGCGGGCCACCAGCTGCGCTCCGGCGGGCAAGGCCAGCGGCTCGGTATCGCCAATGTACCAGAGATAATCCGCATCCCGCGCCGGGGCGAACTGCGCCAGATCGGGCCGGGTGCCCGGTGCCAGGATAATCCGCTGCGAAGGATCGGCAAATCCAGCCGGAGCGCCGCGCAACTCCATCAGGTTGAAGCTGTTGCCGACAAAATGCGAATTGACCAGCGCGCCGCGCCGCACGGTTGCATAACTTGGCACGTGCTCAAACGGGTTCAGCGCCCAAGGCGTTTCCGGCGCGTCCACTGCCCCGGCGACGCGCGCGCCCGGCGGCAGCTGATCGAGCACGCTGAGCATGGTCTCGAGCCTTTGTGCTTGGCCGTGCCAGGCCAGTGCGATCGGTATGACCCGGGCCAGGGTGAGGATCGCGGCCGCCAGCATGATCGCGCGCGGGGCCGGCCAGTCGATCGCCAACGCCAGCACCATCAGCGCCGCAGCGGTCAACCGGTAATCGGCAAAGTCGCCACCGGACAGATGACGCGGCAGCAGCACACTGGCAAGGACCAGTCCCAATGCGCCCCAGCTGAGGCGGCGATCGAGGCGCCCGGCGCGCTCGGCCAGCAGGACGGCGAAGACCAGCACCAGCGGCAGCGCCATGTCGAGCCCAGCGTCATGGACGCGCAGCGCTTTCAGCCAGATGCCGAGCTTGTAGCCGATCAGCCCGCCGCCATAGGATATCCCGCCGCTGCCCCCTGCGGCCAGCACCGGCACCACCGGCAAAAGCAGCGGCCAGCAGGCCAAGGCGCCGCGCACCAAGCCCTTGCGGCTCAACTCGTATCCGCCGACCAGCACGACCAGCACGCCCCACCCGGCCATGTGGCACAGCCAAACCGCGCAGGCGGCGGGCACGAACACGGCGGCGCGTACGCGCTGGTTTTCAAGGCTGATCCACCCGGCAAAGGCAAACAGCGCAAGCGCCAGCGACAGGCAGAAATTGGCGAACCCCAGCGCCATCGCAGGCGACCACACCGCCGCTATGGCAAGCACCGAACCAAGGCCGACGCGGCCGCGCAGCGCACGCTCGACCGTGATCAGACCCAGCCCGGTGAGCACCGGAATCGCGGCGCCGATCAGCCGGGCGGCAGGCTCAAGCCCCAAGACCGGGCCCAGCAGCCGCATCAACAGATCGACCCCGAGATTGCCGTCGAGGTGCCAGTGGAATTGGTACCAGCGCGCCAGCGCGGGATCGGCCGTGCCTTCCAGCATGACCCGGTAGCGTGCAAGGTGAGCGGGAAAATCGCTCTGCTGCGGCAGCGCGGCAAAGGCAAACGGCATTGCCAGCATCAAAGCGAGGACCAGTGCCAGCCACATGGCTTGACGCGGCGGCATGGCAGGTCCGGCGAAAGCAGGCATGGCAACGGCAGTCCGAGTCATCGCGGCAGAATGACTAGCTTGGGGTAAGGCCTGGCAGGAGCGGGGGGACTCGAACCCACGGCCCTCGGTTTTGGAGACCGATGCTCTACCAACTGAGCTACGCTCCTGCAGGCGGGGGTGCCTTTATCCATAACACTGCACGATGACAAGCGATCTGCATAGGTCCATAAAAGATTAGTGCACGCGCCCGCAGCCTCCCCTCCGATCGATCCGCAGCTGCTACTGCTGGCCTATCGCAGCGGCATCTTCCCGATGGCCGACGCGCGCGACGATCCGGATATCTTCTGGGTTGAGCCGCGCAAAAGGGCGATTCTCCCACTCGATGGCTTTCACTGCTCGCACTCGCTGGGCAAGGTGCTGCGCCGCGAAACGTTTGTGGTGACCTGCAACGCCGCCTTCGCCGCAGTGATCGAAGCTTGCGCCGACCCGCGCCGCGATGGCGACCAGACCTGGATTAGCACCCGGATCGCGCACAGCTATAGCGCGCTCCACGCGCTGGGGCTGGCCCATTCGATCGAGTGCTGGCTGGACGATGAACTGGTAGGCGGGCTTTACGGCGTGGGGTTCGATGGGGTGTTCTGCGGCGAATCGATGTTCAGCCGCAGGACCGATGCTTCGAAGGTGGCACTGGCGTGGCTGGTGGCCGCCATGCGCCGCGGCGGCGCTCAGCTGCTCGACTGCCAGTTCATGACCGGCCACCTGGCATCGCTAGGCGCGCAGGAAATTACGCAGGCCCGTTACCTGAAACTACTGCGCGCGGCTCAGCGGCCGGTGGCGGGCGATGGCTTGGCGCTGGGCGCAGGCGATGGCTTGGCGCTCGGCGCAGGCGACGGGCTTGGCGCAGCAGAAGGCTTGGCGGTCGGCGCAGCACTGCCCGCCGGTTTCGCCGCGCTGCTGGAAGACGCCGCGGGTGCCGGACTGTCTTCCTCGCCCGGGAACTTCATCGCACAATCCTTGACCCAGACGTCGTAGACCGGGTGCTGGACGACGCTGAGGCCGGGCGAATTCTTGAACAGCCAGCCGGAAAAGGCCTTGTGCCAGGCCAGCGGCTGATCGGCGCGCTCACGCTCCTCGACGAAGACCTGGACAAAGGCTCCGGTTTCGGGCGGCGTCTCCCACGGCAGCGTGCGCTCACACGTGGCTAGCTTGATGATGACGTTGCCAATTCGCTTGGCTTCACCAACCTTGAGCACCACCTCTTGCGACAGATTATTGCGCTTGTTGAGCAGGCCGAGCGTGGCGACGCGGTCTTTGACCGGGGTGCCATAATCGCTTTCCACCACCGGGGCACCGGCAGCCTGATTGGTGAAGGATTTCGGAACTTCGGTCGCCACCGCCTCGGCAGCTTCGTTCGACCCGCGATTGCAGGCCGATAGCGGCGCTATCGACGCGGCCAACCAGAGCAGATGAGCGACCCGCATGGCGTTCAGGCGTCCGGAGTCCAGGCCTCATAGTCGCCGGTAGCAGCTGCCCGCTTGCCCCCGCGCTCAAGCGCGCCAGCCGGGCGATAGGCTGCGCCGGTGCCAGTCGCGTTAGGGGAGTAGTCCACTTCCCAGATGCGCGGCGCGGGCAGATTACTTTCGGGCACCTCGCCATTGGCGAACGCGCCGTGCAGCCAGCCGTGCCATTCGGCCGGCACATTGCTGGCATCGTTGGCTCCGCCATAGATCACCCAGCGCCGCTCACGCCCGGCAAACGGATGGCTTTTGCCATAGGGCTTTTTGGCCCGGTAATAGGTGTTCCCGGTCACATCAGACCCGACTTTCTCCCCGGTCATCGCCGAGTTGAACAAGGTGCCGATGGTCGCGCCGTCCCACCAGGTGAAGATCTTGCCGAGGATTCCCATGGCACTCGCGTTAGCGCCTAATCCCCGCGCCGCGCAAGAGGCGGGTTGTCACTGACCGACCTCGTCCGCCGCGGCAGCCCAATCCTGCGCCGCCTTGACGTCGCTGGCACCGACCAGCGCGCGGGCAGTATCGAACGAGTGCCCAGCGCGCAGCATCGCGGCGATCTGCTTGTCGCGCGCCGGCCGGTTAAGCTCGGCGGGACCAAACGGACCGAACCTGCGTTTGGCTGCCAAGGCCAGCGCAGCGCTGCGTTCCGCCGCCGCCCCAGCGCGCACTTCCAAGCGAATATCCTCGGCAATTCCGGCGGCATTGAGCGCCTGACCGATCCGCCGGTTGCCAAAGCCCCGGCGCAGCAGGGCTCCGCTCTTGGCCCGGGCATAGGCTTCGTCATCGATGTATCCGGCCGCGACAAATTTCTCGGTGAGCGCGCGCAAGTCCGGCTCATGTTCGCCCTCCCAGCCGCGCTCGCGCAGCTTGCGCCGCAGATAGTCCTCAAGCTTGGCCGCACTGGTGGCAAACCGCGCGACATAATGCAGCGCCAGATCGTTGAGCCGCCGCGCGTCGAGCGGTTTTGGCGGGCGCTTTGCCTTGCGCTCATACGATCGGGGTTTGGTTACCATGGCCTTATTCGTGCCACAGTCCCCGGCAAATGGAATAGCCCAGTGCAGGCGCCATGCGGGGCCTGTGATAGCTTCGGGATGCAGAGACACCGGAAAATCCGGGTTTGTGCATTGATAAGAAACGAGTTTTTACCGATGACCGACGCCGCCACGCTAGTGCACGACGCCGCTGGAACGCTGGTTCCGACCCCCAATCACGATGATCTGCCGCGCCGTCTGTCGGACTTTGCCACATTTAGCGAAGCGCTTGACTATGCAGCACGCGGCAAGCGTGGGCTGAATTTCCACGATCCGCGCGGCAATCTGGTGCGCCCTTACCCGTTCAGTGAACTGCGCGAAGATGCGCTGGTCGCCGCGCGCCGCCTGATCGCACACGGGATCAAGAAGGATGACCGGATCGCCCTCGTGGCCGAAACCGGCCCCGAATTCGCGGCGCTGTTCTGCGGTTGCATCTATGCGGGCGCCTGGCCGGTGCCGCTGCCATTGCCGACCAGCTTCGGCGGCAAGGATAGCTATATCGACCAGCTTACCGTCCAGCTGCAGTCAAGCGACCCCAAGGTGCTGTTCTACCCCGCCGAGATTGCCGAAATGGCCAGCGCCGCCGCCGCGCGGCAGGGCTGCGAGGGAATTACCTGGGAAGACTTCGCCAAGGGCGATGCGTCCGATGCCGAGCTACCCACCGCCCACACCGACGACATCTGCTACCTCCAGTATTCGAGCGGATCGACCCGCTTCCCGCACGGCGTTGCCGTCACCCATGCCTCGCTGCTCAACAACCTGGCCGGCCACGGCGAGGGCATGCACGTCGGCGGCGAAGATCGCTGCGTCTCGTGGCTGCCGTGGTATCATGACATGGGCCTCGTTGGCTGCTTCCTCTCACCGATCGCCAACCAGGTTTCGGCCGATTACCTCAAGACCGAGGACTTCGCGCGGCGTCCGCTCGCCTGGCTCGATATGATCAGCCGCAACCCGGGCACCACGCTCAGCTACTCGCCGACCTTCGGCTACGACATCTGCGCGCGCCGGATTTCCAGCCAGAGCCATGTCGGTGATCGCTTCGACTTGTCGCGTTGGCGGGTGGCCGGGAACGGCGCCGACATGATCCGCCCCGACGTTATGCAGGGCTTCGTCAACGCATTTGCCGGAGCCGGATTCAAGGCCAGCGCCTTCCTGCCAAGCTACGGCCTCGCCGAAGCCACCTTGGCAGTCACCATAATGCCCCCAGGCGAAGGCATCCGCGTCGAACTGGTCGAGGAGGAACGCCTCGCGGGCACGCCGCGCGACCTCAGCCGTCCCGCCCGTTATCGAGCAATCGTCAACTGCGGCAAGGCGGTCAAGGATATGGCCATCGAAATTCGCGGCGAAAAGGGCACAGGCCTGCCCGATCACCATATCGGCAAGGTCTGGTGCAAGGGCCCCAGCGTCATGCACTCGTACTTCCGCGATCCCGTATCGACCGCGGATTGTCTGGTCGATGGCTGGCTCGATACCGGCGACATGGGCTATCTGGTTGACGGTTACCTATTCATCGTCGGCCGGGCCAAGGACATGATCATAATCAACGGCAAGAACCACTGGCCGCAGGATATCGAATGGGCGGTCGAGCAGCTCCCCGGCTTTCATCAGGGCGACATCGCCGCCTTCTCGGTCGAGACCGAAAGCGGCGAAGAAGTGCCCGCGGTGCTGGTCCACTGCCGCGTCTCCGATCCAGAGGAACGGATCAAGCTGCACGACCAGATCCGCGACAAGGTCCGCTCGATCACGGGCATGAACTGTGTGATCGAACTGGTCCCCCCGCGCACCCTGCCGCGCACCAGCTCGGGCAAGCTCAGCCGGGCCAAGGCCAAGAAGCTGTACCTGTCGGGCGAGATCGAGCCGTTCAAGCTGGCGGCCTAGCCAGCCGATCGAGCAGCGCGGCGATGTGCGCCTCAAGATAGGCCATCGATGGCTCGAACTGTTCGAGCAGCGAGGGTTGATCAGTCCAGTCGAGCGTGCCCACCTTGTGCAGGCTGGGCGGCAGATTGTCGAACAGCACCACCAGATCGGCGCGGTCGAGGTCGGCCTGTTGCAAGGCTTGCGGACGCTCTGCTGCCGGGTCGATTCCGAACTGGCCGATCAGACGCTGACGGATCGCCGGGGGCAGATGATCGACCGGCGTGATCCCACGTGACCGCACCTTCACACCCACCCCCCGCTCGCGCGCTCGTTTACGCAGCAGCTCGCGCGCGGTGGCGCTCTTCACTGTGGCATAGCGGCAGATGAACAAGACGCGCGGCACCCGCATGGCCAGAGCCGGAGCGGGAACTGCCGCCGCAATTGCCAATCCGAACATTGTCGCGCGGGGAGTAATATTGGTCATGTCGATCTCTCCAATTAGCCGAGATAGCTCAATGCGAGGCCGCCGAGCGCCGCGACGCCGAGCACCCGGATTATGCTCCACTTGGCGCGAAAAATCAGCAGCGCGGCGAGCACGGCGAGCAGCGCCGCGCGCCAATCGAAGTTGGTCAGTTGCGGCAGTTCGATCTGCCATGCGTCCAGTCCGACTTTGCCGGTGGCGCGGAACAGTACGTGGAGCGCGAACCATAGCGACAGGTTGGCGATCACGCCGACTACGGCTGCGGTAATCGTGGCGAGTCCGCCTTTGAGCCGCTTGGCGTGCTCAAGCCGCTCCATCCACGGGGCCAGCGCGAAGATCCACACGAAGCACGGCACGAAGGTGACCCAGGTGGTCAGCCCCGCGCCGAGCAGCCCGGCTACGAGCGGCGAGAATGGCGCGGACGCGCGCGATGCGGCGAGGTAGCCGACGAACTGCGTCACCATGATCAGCGGCCCCGGCGTGGTTTCGGCCAGTCCCAGCCCATCGGCCATTTCGCCCGCGCTGAGCCAGCCGAAGCCCGCGACCGCCTGCTGCGCCATATAGGCCAGCACCGCATAAGCCCCGCCGAAAGTCACCACTGCGAGCTTGGAAAAGAACACCCCGATCTGCCACAAGACATGGTCGGGGCCGAGCGTGAGCCAGACAGCGAGCATCGGCGCCGCCCACACCGCGCCGCCGATCAGCACTGCGCCAAGACTGGTGCGCCACGGCCGCGGCGCGAACTGGGGTGGCGGTCCGGCGGGCTTGAGCGCCAGCCATTCAGGCCGCAGCGCCGCAACGATCGCCCCCGCCAGCCCCGCGCCGAGCACCACCAGCGGAAACGGCAGCGCCAGCACGAACAGTCCGGCAAAGGCCAGGCCGGCGATCCAGCGTTTGAACGGCGTATTGAGCGCCCGGCCCGCGACCCGCAGCAGGGCCTGAACGACAATCGCCAGCACCGCCGCCTTGATCCCCAGGAACAGCGCCGCGAACCAGTCGAGCCGGGCTGCGAGACCGTAAAGCACCGACAGCGCGAGGATCACCAATGCGCCGGGGATCACGAACAGCAGCCCCGCCGCGAGCCCGCCCTTCACCCCGTGCAGCTTCCACCCGATCCACACCGCCAGCTGCTGCGCTTCCGGCCCGGGCAGCAAGTGGCACAAGTTGAGCGCGTTGAGATATTGCTCCTCACTCACCCATCCGCGCTGCTCGACAATCTCGCGGTGCATCAGCGCGATCTGGCCCACCGGGCCACCGAAACTGAGACAGCCAATGCGCGCGGAAACCCGCACGAGTTCGGCGAATGTCGGTGTGGCAGCAACCTTGGTCATTACGCGGGCATACCTTTCCGTCCGCCTTGGCAGACCCGTGAAAGGCAACGCTTGGGCCGGGGCCTGAACGGGAGGTTGCTTCGTCCCGGTGTTCATCGACTATCGCGCCGCCCCACTCCGTGCAAGATTTCAGTTAAGCTTGCTCCACCTGTCTTATGTTGATAATACAGCTTGCAGAACTGGCCAGGCATCCCACATTGGCCGGACAACCTTGGATACGGACCAAATCGATGGCCTCAACCTTGACTGATACCGCTGCTGCCCCCGCAATCACGCTGACCCCGCCCGATCCGGTGCCGGTGATCGCGCCCGAGGCCGCGATTGGCCTCGTTCCCGTCAGCGACGACAACAAGTCGAAGCTTGAGGCCAAGGTCGATGCTTTCGTCAACGATCTGATCTCGTCCGATTCCAATTCGCCCGAATTCGGCAAGAAGGTCGATCAGATCACCAACATGGGCCGCAAGGAAATCATGGCGGCCGCCGGCATGTCGAACCGCTTCCTTGACCGCCCGGTGCGCGCGATGGACAAGGATTCGGGCGTCGGCGCCAACCTCGCGGAACTGCGCCGCACGGTTGAAGAGCTCGATCCGGGTAAGAGCGGCAAGCTCTCCACGGGGCGCAAGTTCCTCGGCATCTTGCCGTTCGGCAACCGGATGAAACGCTATTTCAATTCGTACCAGTCCGCCCAGGGCCACATCCAATCGATCCTCACGCATCTCGGCTCGGGCAAGGACGAGCTGCTGATGGACAACGCCGCGATCGATGTCGAACGGGCCAAGCTGTGGGAAGCGATGGGCAACCTTGAGCAGATGATCCACATCAGCCGCACGCTCGACGAAAAGCTGGAAGAAAAAGCCGCCGATCTCGACGTGATGGATCCGGCCAAGGCCAAAGCGGTACGCGAAACCGCGCTGTTTTACGTGCGTCAGCGCACCCAGGACCTGCTCACCCAGATGGCGGTGGCGGTGCAGGGCTATCTCGCGCTCGATCTGGTCAAGAAGAACAACGTCGAGCTGGTCAAAGGCGTCGACCGCGCCAGCACCACCACCGTTGCCGCGCTGCGCACCGCGGTGACCGTGGCGCAGGCGATGACCAACCAGCGGCTGGTGCTCGAACAGGTCACCGCGCTCAATGCAACCACCGCCGGGATCATCGATTCGACCAGCACCTTGCTGCGCGACCAGACCGGCAAGATTCACGAGCAGGCGGCCAGCTCGACCATCCCGGTCGAAGTGCTGCAGCGTGCGTTCCAGAACATTTACGACACGATGGACAACATCGACACGTTCAAGGTCAAGGCGCTGGAAAGCATGAAGCAGACCGTCACCACGCTGACCGCCGAGGTCGAAAAGTCGCGCGGTTACATTGCCCGGGCGGAAGGGTCGAACCAGGCCAAGCTGGCGCACGATGCCCCCAGCGTGTTGAGTTTGGAGGCATAATTGGCCGACGAAGCACGCAATGCCGAGGTCATCATCCGCGAGGCCCGCTCCTCGCTGGTCAACAACCGTGACTATGGCGGGCGGCGGCGGCCGGTCCCGCAAGGCGCGCGGCAAATCCGCCGCGGGCATTTCGGGCGCAAGCTGCGCAATGTGGCGCTGGCTGTCGTGGGCATCTGGCTGGGCCTGTCGATCCTCGGTTCGATCATCAGCGGGATCGGCTTTACTGGCCTCGCTGTCGGCGCCTTGGCGACGGTTGCGGCGGTGTGGCTGTTCGGCAGCTACCCCAAGTTCAAGGCGCCGACGCGCGCCGACATCAATCCTGCCTCACCCGACGTCAAGGCACTGGTCGGGCGCACCGAGCTGTGGCTCGAAAGCCAGCGCCGGGCACTGCCGCCGCCGGCGGTGAAATTGGTCGACACGATTTCGCTCCAGCTCGATGCACTGGGCGAGCAGCTGGTCGGGCTCGATCAGACGAGCCCGCAGGCGACCGAGGTGCGCAAACTGGTGGGCGAACACTTGCCCGATATGATCGACGACTACCGCAAGATCCCCGACCATCTGCGCCATGAGGAACGTGCCGGGACCACGCCGGCCAAGCAGTTCATGGACGGGCTCACCACAATCAGCCACGAGATCGACAGCGTCACCCGCCAACTGGCTTCGGGCGCGCTCGACAATCTGGCGATCCAGACCCGCTATCTAGAATACAAGTACGGCGATGCGGCCGACGAACAGGTGCCGGTCTGATGCGGGTGCCGATCGCGCATAGCCTGGGTAAGGAAGAAGCACTGCGCCGGCTTCATGCGCGCAGCGGTGAGCTGGCCGGGATGATGCCCGGCGGCATGGCCGATGTCGCGGTATCATGGCCGAGCGAGGACCGTATGGCATTGGCGGTGACCGCGATGGGCAGCAGCGTGAACGCGGCGGTCGAAGTGGGCGAGAGCCAGGTCGTGGTCGAAGTCGATCTGCCGATGGCGCTCAAATTCTTCGAACCGCTGATCCGCGGCGCGGTCGAAAAGAACGGGCAGAAGCTGCTCAAATAGGAGCTAAAGGTCGCGCTCCAGCTCCAGATATCCGCGCGGAATGCGCAGCTGCTGGGCCGACACCCGGGTCTCGCGCATGAACAGCACCAAGGCCCACATCAGCAGCACAATCGCGACCACGAAAGTTAGCGCGGCGAGCAACTGGAGATCGACCGCGAACAGTTGCTGCAGAAACAGCACGGCCACGGTGGTCCCGATTGACAGCCCGCTCAACACCAGAGTGAACACTGCGCGGGTGATCAGGCGGATGCGTTTGTCGAGTAGGCGGATTTCGGCCACGACACGGTCATGCTCGATCCCCTCGGTAGCCACGTGCACCCCTTGCAAATGGCGCGAGCGATCGACCACCCGGCCGAGCCGGCTCGACAGTAGGTTGAGGATATTGCCGATCGCCACCAGCACGAAAACCGGGGCGAGCGCGAGCTGGATGGTTTGGGCGATCATGACATGTCAGTATGAGCGGGCGAGCATCTGTGGCAAGCGCGGAACGCATTGCGGGCTGAAGGATTTGAAGACCATGACCACACAGCGCACCAAACTCGCCGCCGCCCTGCTGCTCGCCTCGGCGGTAGCTGTCGCGGGTTGCACCAGCCTCCTCAGCAAACACGCTGTCGGCAACACTGCGGTGCCGCAGCCGGCCAAGAGCGTCGAACTGTCGCGCTACCTAGGCCATTGGTACGAACTGGCGCGCTACGAACAGGGTTTCCAGAAGGACTGCGACGGGGTCACCGCCGACTACGCGCTGCGCGATGATGGCACGGTTTCGGTGGTCAACACCTGCCGCAAACCCGATGGATCGATCAAGCGCGCCGAAGGCAAGGCCAAGGTGGTCGACAACGCCACCGGCGCGAAGCTCAAGGTCAGCTTCTTTGGCCCGTTCTATGGCGACTACTGGGTGCTTGACCATGCCGACGACTATTCATGGTCGATCGTCGGCGAAGGCTCGGGCCGCTACCTGTGGCTCCTGTCGCGCGAAGGCACGCCGGGACAGGCCAAGCTCGACATGCTGATCGGGCGCGCCCGCCAGCTCGGCTACGACACGTCAATGCTGCGGATCACCAAGCAGCCGTAAGGCTAACGCCCGCTGGTCAGCAGCACATCGACCACGCCCGGATCGGCCAGCGTCGAGGTATCGCCGAGGTTCGAGACATCGCCTTCGGCAATCTTGCGCAGGATGCGGCGCATGATCTTGCCACTGCGGGTCTTGGGCAAGCCGGGGGCGAAGTGGATTACGTCGGGGGTGGCTATGGGCCCGATTTCCTTGCGGACCCATTTGACCAATTCGGCGCGGACCGCATCGGACGGGTCCTCGCCCGCGTTGAGCGTGACGTAGGCGTATATCCCCTGCCCCTTGATATCGTGCGGGAAACCGACCACCGCGGCCTCGGCCACGTCCTTGTGCGAGACCAATGCACTCTCAACCTCGGCCGTGCCCATGCGGTGGCCAGATACGTTGATTACGTCATCGACCCGGCCGGTGATCCAGTAATAGCCGTCTGCGTCGCGCCTGCAGCCGTCGCCGGTGAAATACTTGCCCTTGTAGGTGGTGAAATAGGTCTGGAAAAAGCGCGCGTGATCGCCCCATACGGTGCGCATCTGCCCCGGCCAGCTTTGCAGGATGCACAAGTTGCCTTCGGTAGCGCCCTCCAGAACCGCGCCCTCGCCATCGACGATCTGCGGCACCACGCCGAACATCGGGAAGCTCGCCGCACCGGGTTTGAGTGCGTGGGCGCCGGGCAGCGGGGTCATCATGCAGGCGCCGGTTTCGGTCTGCCAATAGGTGTCGACGATCGGGCAGCGGCCATCGCCGACCACCCGCCAGTACCATTCCCACGCTTCGGGATTGATCGGTTCGCCGACCGAACCGAGCAGGCGTAATGATTTGCGGCTGGTCGATTTCACCCAGTCGTCACCTTCGCGCATCAAGGCCCTGAGCGCGGTGGGAGCGCCGTAGAAAATCTCGACCTGGTGGCGGTCGACAATCTCCCAGAAGCGGCTGTGCGTCGGGTAATTTGGAACGCCTTCGAACATCAGCGTGGTCGCGCCGTTAGCCAAAGGCCCATAGACGACATAGCTGTGCCCGGTGACCCAGCCGACATCGGCAGCGCACCAGTAAATCTCGCCCGGGCGGTAATCGAACACGTAATGGTGCGTCATCGCCGCCCAGGTGAGGTAGCCGCCGGTGGTGTGGAGCACGCCCTTGGGCTGGCCGGTGCTGCCCGAGGTATAGAGGATGAATAGCGGGTCTTCCGCGCCCATCTCCTCAGGCGGGCATTCGGCCGGAACCGCTTCGCGAATGTCATGCCACCAATGGTCGCGGCCTTCGATGAAGCCTCCATCATTGCCGACATGGCACACCACCAGCACAGCATCCACCGACGGACACTGCTCAAGCGCGGCATCGACATTGGCCTTGAGCGGCACCAGCTTGCCCCCGCGCATCCCGGCGTCAGCAGTGATCACCAGGTTGGAATCGCAATCCTGGATCCGCCCGGCCAGCGCTTCGGGGCTGAACCCGCCGAACACGATCGAGTGGATCGCGCCAATCCGCGTGCAGGCTAGCATCGCGACCGCCGCTTCGGGGATCATCGGCAGGTAGATCGTCACCCGGTCGCCGCGCTGGGCACCGAGCGCCTTCAGCGCATTGGCCATGCGGCAGACTTCGCTGTGGAGCTCGCGGTACGTCAGCTTGCGCTGCTGCGCCGCATCATCGCCCTCCCAGATGATTGCCACCTGCTCGCCGCGCTGTGCTAAGTGCCGGTCAAGGCAATTGGCCGAAACGTTGAGCGTGCCGTCGGAAAACCATTCGATCCCGAAATCGGCTTCATCGAACGAGCACTGGCTGAGTTTGGTCCACGGCTTGATCCAGTCGATCCGGTCGCTTTCCGTCCGCCAAAACGCTTCGGGCGCGTTCAGCGCGGCCGCATATTTCTCAGCATAGCCAGCCGCATCGACATAGGCGCGCTGCGCCCACTCGGCGGGAACGGGATGCGTGGTGGCCATTTGTCTCTCCGGATCAGATGCTTTGGTCCGTTATGGGCCTGCACCGCAGCGCGTCAATAATACCACGATTGCTTCCACCCAAAGACCGAAGGTACCGGCTTGCCGCTGCCATCGGTCGCGGGCTTGAAGCGAAAGCGCTTGAGTGCGAGCAAGCAAGTGATCGCATTGGCTTGCGCATCCTTGCTCGGGTGGGCAACCCGGCACCCGGTCGGGCTGCCATCGGCACCAACGCTGATTGCCACAATCACATAGTCGTTGATCCGCAGGTCACGGGTGGGGATCGGATAATCGCGCGCCGAATTGATGTCCCCGGCAATCTTGACCGCCTTGGTCACCGCGCCGCCGCCGGTGCCGTTGCCGCCAGCGCCGCTGCCCGAACCGTTGCCCGGCCCGCCCGCTCCGGTGCCGCTGCCCTGGCTGGCTGCGCCCGAGGTGTTGGCGTTGCCTTTGCCCGGGTTGATCGGGGCAGGAGCCTGCTTGATCGGATGCGTCACGGGCGGTGCTGTCACCTCGCGCGGGACGGCCTTCTTGCCTTCATTGCCGCTCTTGCTAGCAGGGTCGGGCGCTTTGGGCGGAGGCGGCGGCATCGGCGGCGTGGTTACCGTCACCGAGAAAGTGTTTAGCACCGTCTCCACAACTCTGGCGGCAAAGTTTGGGGTGAATACCCGGATCATGCCGACCGCGATCAACAGCATGATCAGGCTGACCAGGATCGCCACGCCCACCTTGATCCGCCGCGGCGGTGACAGGTCGAGCTCTTCGTCAGCGGCCAGATCGTGATCCATCGTTTCGCGCTATGCCATCGCGCTTCGGGCGCTGCAATCGTGTGCTGGCCATCCACAGCCACTCACGGGCGGCAGGTTTGCAAGTGCCAAGGCGCGGGCTAGGAACTGTGCGATGGTCAGCGCCGCATCTTTTACCGCCCTGTCGCGCCGCCGCGCGCTGCAAGGCCTTGGCACGGCCGCGATTGTGGTTTCGCTGGGCTCGCTCGGCGGCTGCGGGGAGAGCGATGACCTCAATTTCGCCAACTGGGAAAGCTACCTCGGCGAAACCACGCTCGATGATTTCCGCGACGCCGCCGGGATCGACGTTTCACTGAGCATCATCGCCAGCGAAGACGCGCTGTTCAAGCAGCTGCGCACCGGCACCAGCGTGCCCGACTTGCTAGTCGCTTCGAACCCGATGGTCGAGCGGCTGGTCGATGCGCATCTGCTGGCCCCGCTCAGCCATCTGCGCCTGCCGAATTTACGTAACCTCGATCCGCGGTTTGCCGATCCGGCCTATGACAAAGGGCTGGTCCATTCGGTGCCCTACACCTGGCAGGTCTATGGCATCGGCTACCGCAAATCGAAGGTTCCGGTGCCGCCCAAGGGCTGGCAGGACCTGTTCGACAACCCGGCCTTCGCCGGGCGGTTTGCCCTGTCGCTCGACGCACCCGAGCTGTTCGGGATGATCGCCCGCACGATTGGCAAGGGCCCCGATGCGATCGGCCCGGAAGACGTGCCGGTGCTGGCCAAGCTGCTTGAGGATCAACTGCCGCGGATCAAAACCTTCCACAACGATGACGGGCAGGACCTGTTGCTCAACAAACAGGTCGATATCGTCGCCGAATTCAACGGCGATATTGCCCAGGTCATGCTCGAGGACGACGACCTCAGCTTCGTCATGCCGAACGAAGGCAGCGAGCTCACCTGCGACGGACTGTGCATTCCCGCTCATGCCGAGCGGCCCGGCAACGCGCACCGGTTCATCGATTACCTGCTGCAAAGCCAGGCCGGGATGCGGGTGCTGCACACCATCTTGTACCCGACCCCGAACCTTGCCGCGAAGGCCCTGATGCCCAGCGATTACCAGACCAGCGGGGTGCTGCCCCCCCCCCCCCCGAACTGATCGCCAAAAGCGGTTTTGCCCGCTGGAACCCGCCGCTGGATGAAGCGATCAAGGCGGCTGCCCGGCCGCTTACCAATCGCGGTAAAGCGCCGGGTACGTTGCCTTCAGCTTCTTGACCCGCGGCACGTCCCAGCGCTGAATGTAGGGGTGCGCGGGGTTCTTGCGCATGAAGTCCTGGTGGTAGGTTTCCGCCGGATAGAACCCGCCGCTTTCGATCCGCGTTGCAACCCGGCCCTGGTACGGCGCGCGGCTGTTGAGGTTCTTGATATAGGCCGCGACAAACGCCTGCTGCACCGTGTTCTGCGGGAATACCGCGCTGCGATAGCTAGGCCCAGTGTCGGGATACTGGCCATTCTTCTGGGTCGGATCATGCGCGACCACGAAGTAGATCCCAAGGATATCACCGAGTGACACCTTGCCCGGATCGAAGGTTATGCGGATGGCTTCGGCATGGCCAGTGCGCTCGGTGCTGACCATCTCGTAGGTCGCATCGCCGGCGCTGCCGCCAGCGTAACCCGAAGTCACGCCGGTCACGCCCTTCACATGCTCGAAGGTGCCTTCCATGCCCCAGAAGCAGCCGCCCGCGAGGACAATGGTTTCACTGCGCGCAGGCGCGGCGGGGGCGGCCATCGGTGCGGCCACCAGCAATACAGCCCCGGCGGCAAGGATCGATCTCTTGAACATGGCAATTCTCCTTTGCCCCTAGGTACGTTCAGGTTCCGCAAAAGGTTACGTGGGCGGCCGCATCTTGTGGCGGAATCGCGGCGAACCGTTCGAAGCCGGCCTGCGGCTGGAACGGCTCACTGACCGCCGCCAGCATATCCCTGAACGGTGCGAGATCGCCCGCTTCGGCAGCCGCCAGCGCAGCATCGAGCAGGCGGTTGCGCGGAATATACAGCGGATTGACCCGGTCCATCGCCGCACGGCGGGCGGCGGGATCGGCCGGCTCCTCAGCCAACCGCGCCTGCCAGGCCGCGAACCATGGGCGGAGCTTATCAGGTTCGAGCACCTGCTCGGCCATGGCATCGAAGCCGTGCTCCAAGGCGGCACCCAGCGCGCGGAAGGTCATGGTAAAATCGGCTTGTTGCCCTTCGATCAGCTTGAACAAGCCACGGACCAAATCGGCATCCGTGTCGCGTTCTGCGGCCAGCCCCAACTTGGCGCGCATTTCGCGCAGCCAGTGCTCGCGGTAACGGAGCGGCCAGTCTTCCAGCAGGACCCGCGCAGTCTCGGCATCAGCCTCGTTCACTGCGGCGATCGGTTCGATCAGCGCCGAGGCAAGGCGGTACAGGTTCCATCGGCACACCGCTGGCTGTTGGCCGTAAGCATAGCGGCCATGCGCGTCGATCGAACTGAACACCTGCGAGTCAGCATAGGTATCGAGGAAAGCACACGGACCATAGTCGATCGTCTCGCCCGAAATGGTCACGTTATCGGTGTTCATCACCCCATGCACGAAGCCGAGCGCCATCCACTTCCCAACCAGCCTGGCCTGCACCTCAGCCACCGCTTCGAGCAAGGCCAACGGCCGGTTAAGCGCGCCAAGCAGTGCCGGATAGTGCCGTTCGAGCGCATAGTCAGCCAGCCGCTCCACGCCCTCGCGCCCCTGATGCGCCGCGGCGAATTCGAACGAGCCGATGCGCAGGTGACTGGCGGCAACACGGGTCAGCACCGCTGCCGGGTGCGGCTGTTCGCGCCAGATCCCGCCGCCGGTTGCCACCACGGCCAGGCTGCGGGTGGTCGGCACTCCCAGTGCCGCCATGGCTTGGGAGACGAGATATTCTCGGAGCGCCGCGCTGAGTGTGCTCATCCCGTCCCCGCCGCGCGAATAGGGGGTGCGGCCCGAACCCTTGAACTGCAGGTCGAACCGCGCGCCATCGGGGGCGACGATCTCGCCCAGCAGCAGTGCGCGGCCATCGCCCATGGCGGGGTTGAACTGGCCGAACTGGTGCCCGGCATAGGCCAGCGCCGCGGGTTCGCTGCCGGGCACTTCGGCCGCGCCGGAATACCAGTCCGCCAGTTGCGATTCGCCCGCCGTGCGGCCGGGAATGCCGAGCCGCTCAGCCAGAGCATCGTTGAACAGGACCAGCCGGGGCGCCTTGGGCACTTCGGCCTGCCACGGCGTGAACATCCCGGGCAGCGCACGGATCAGGCTGTTATCGAACGCCCAAGCGGTCATCTCAGGCGTCGTCCAGCTTCTCCAGCGACACCGCGTTCATGCAATAGCGCAGCCCGCTCGGCGCGGGGCCATCAGGGAAGACATGGCCCAGGTGTGCATCGCAGACGTTGCACGTCGCTTCGACGCGCTGCATGCCGTGGCTGGTATCAAGGTGATAGCCGACCACGCCATCCGCCACCGGCTCGCCAAAGCTGGGCCAGCCGGTGCCGCTTTCGAACTTGCTGGCGCTGTCGAACAATTCGGTACCGCAGCCCGCGCAGGCATAGCGGCCCGGCTTGAACAGGCTGCACATCTCGTTCGCGAACGGCCGTTCGGTGCCTTTGAGGCGCATCACCTGAAATTGCTCGGCCGTCAGCACCGTGCGCCATTCGTCTTCGCTGCGCAGATCACGGCGCGGCGGCGGATTTTCGGCACCGCGCGCCAGCGCGAGAGCGTCTCCCCAGTTCATGGCAGTTCTCCTGGACAGGCCGGCCGCGCACCTTGCGCGCCGCCCGCGCCAAGATGGGAAGCGGCGGGCAATTGCGCAAGCGCCATCAGAACAGGCGCGATCCGTTGGGCACGGCAAAATCGGGCGCGAACAGGATCACCGCGCCGGCATCATCGGCAAAGCCCAAAGTCAGCACTTCGGAAATGAATTTGCCGATCTGGCGCGGGGGGAAGTTCACGACCGCCGCCACCTTGCGCCCGGCCAGGTCTTCCAGTGCGTAACGCTCGGTGATCTGCGCGCTCGATTTTTTCACACCGATGGCCGGACCAAAATCTATCGTCAGCTTGAAGGCAGGTTTGCGCGCTTCGGGAAATGGTTCGGCTAACAGCACCGTGCCGATGCGGATATCGACCGCGAGGAATTGATCGAACGTGATCGTCTCTCCGCGCGGCGCATCGGGCTCGTGGCTCACGTGCATGCTATTCCAGCTCCAGGATCACCGCATCGACTGCAAGGCTTTCCCCCTGCTTGGCGTTGATGCTCTTCACCGTCGCACTCTTTTCGGCGCGCAGGATGTTTTCCATTTTCATCGCCTCGACCACCGCGAGCGGCTGGCCGGCTTCGACCTTGTCCCCCACCGCGACATTGAGCGCAACCAGCAGCCCGGGCATCGGGCAAATCAGGAAGCGCGACAGATCGGGCGGAACTTTTGCGATCATGTGTCGAGTTAGCGGTGCAATCGCGGCAGGCAGGACCTGAACCTGATGAATCGCGCCGCGCGTGGTCATCTTGAACCCGCTGCGGGAGGAGGCGAGCTTGATCCCGTAAGTCACATCGCCGACTTCGGCCTCGATCATCCGGTCGCCGGGCGTGTATTCAAGCGCGAGGTCGACCGGTTCGCCATCGACCGTGATCTCCTCGTCGAGGCTGACCGCGAAGGTCTTGCCGCCAATCGTCACCGACCAGTCGTAAGGCGGTTCCAGCTCGCCGCTGAGCTGCTGATCGACCTGCCGCGCGCGATCTGCCCGCGCGGTGGCGACGGACCCGGCGACGGCCGCCAGGTGCCCCAGCACTTCGTCCGAAGTCGCCGCACCGTGGAAGCCATCGGGGTATTCCTCGGCGATGAACCCGGTGGTAAGCTCGCCCGAGCGGAAGCGCGGGTGCTGCATGATCGCGCTGACGAAATCGATGTTGTGGCCAAGGCCTTCGATCTCGAACGCGTCCAATGCAGCAATCTGCTTGTCCGCCGCCTCGTCGCGGGTTTCGCCCCAGGTCACCAGTTTGGCGATCATCGGGTCGTAGAACATCGAAACCTCGCCGCCTTCGTAGACCCCGTCATCGACGCGGATGCCGTCCACGCCGCGCCGTCCATTGGCAGCACCATCGTCTTCCCAGCCCGGCACTGGGGGACGATAGCGCACCAGCCGCCCGGTGCTCGGCAGAAACCCGCGATAGGGGTCTTCGGCATAGACCCGGTTTTCGATCGCCCAGCCGTCAATCCCGATATCGGCCTGCGTCATGCTGAGCTTTTCGCCGTAAGCGACGCGGATCATCTGTTCGACCAGATCGATCCCGGTGATCGCCTCGGTCACCGGGTGTTCGACTTGCAGCCGGGTGTTCATTTCGAGGAAGTAGAAGCTCTCGCCGCTCGGGTCCGCGCCGCTGACGATCAGTTCGACCGTACCGGCGCTATAGTACCCCACCGCGCGGGCCAAGGCGACACACTGCTCGCCCATTGCCTTGCGCATCGCAGGCGTGACGAACGGCGAAGGCGCTTCCTCGACCACCTTCTGGTGGCGGCGCTGGATGCTGCATTCGCGCTCATTGAGGTAGAGGATGTTGCCGTGCTGGTCGCCGAGGATCTGGATCTCGATATGGCGCGGATTGAGGATGAATTTCTCGATGAACACGCGCTCGTCGCCGAACGAATTGAGCCCCTCACGCTGGGTCGCCTCGAAGCCTTCCTCGACGTCCTTGTCATTATAGGCGAGCCGCATCCCCTTGCCGCCGCCGCCCGCGCTGGCCTTCATCATCACCGGATAGCCGATCTCGCGGCTGACCGTCAGCGCCTCGGCAGTGTCGGCAATCGCCTCGGGCGAGCCGGGGACAGTGTTGACGCCTGCAGCCTTGGCGAGCTTCTTGCTCTCGATCTTGTCGCCCATCGCCGCGATTGCGCCGACCGGCGGGCCGATAAAGGCGATGCCCTCGGCCGCCAGCGCTTCGGCAAACGAGGTCCGTTCGGACAGGAAGCCATAACCCGGATGAACCGCCTCGGCCCCGGTCTGCCTGGCCGCAGCGATGATCTTCTCGGCGATCAGGTAAGACTCCGCGGCGGGCGACGGGCCGATATGCACCGCCTCGTCGGCGAGTCGCACAAACGGCGCGCGGGCATCGGCGTCGGAGTAAACCGCGACGGTCTGGATACCCATCCGCCGGGCGGTCTTGATCACCCGGCAAGCAATTTCGCCACGGTTGGCGATGAGGATTTTTTTGAACATTATCGTTTCCTATGGAGATTTCTTGCTTGGCGCTTCGACCAATTCAAACAGCTCAAAATCTTCGACTTCCAAGCGGTGATAGTCGCGGTCAATGAACACGTTCCCGCAATCACACCCGATGTTACCTCTCGGATTCGAAGGAATGGACACCCCGCATTTGCCACAGTGGTAAGAAATTTCATTGCCCCGCGGCACTTGAGAGGTGTCAGTGAAAGCGGGCATCACCTAAGCATCCACCGGCGGCATATTGTGCCCGAGCAGCCGCAACATATCCGCTGCGCATTCGACCACGTTGCTGCCTGGCCCATAGATCCCCTGGACCCCGGCCTCGCGCAGGAAGTCGTAGTCCTGCGGCGGGATTACGCCGCCGGCGATGACCTTGATGTCGGGGCGGCCGGCTTCGCGCAGCTGCTGGATCAGCGCGGGGACCAGCGTCTTATGCCCCGCCGCGAGTGAGCTTGCGCCGACGGCATCGACGTCGTTCTCCAGCGCCAGTGCGCAGGCTTCCTCAGGCGTCTGGAACAGCGGGCCAGAGGTCACGTCGAAGCCCATGTCGGTGAAGGCGCTGGCGATCACGTTGGCGCCGCGGTCGTGGCCGTCCTGGCCCATCTTGGCGACCAGCAGGCGTGGTGCGCGACCCAAGCGGCGGGCGACGGCTTCGACGCCTTCGATTACCTGGCCATAGCGCGCATCCTCGGCATAGGCGGGGCCGTAAATCCCGCGCACCGGGACCGGCTGGGTGCTGTAACGGCCGAATTCCGCCTCCATCGCGTCGGAGATTTCGCCCAGCGTCGCGCGGGCGCGCGCGGCGCGGACGGCGAATTCCAGCAAGTTGCCGCCGTGCCTGGTGGCATGGGTCAATTCTTTGAGCATCGACTGGCAGACGCTCTCATCGCGCGCCGCCCTTGTCGCCTTGAGCCGCGCGATCTGCCCATCGCGCACCGCGTGGTTGTCGATGCTCAGCGTGTCGAGATGCTCTTCCTTGGCGAGCTTGTACTTGTTGACCCCTACGATCACGTCTTCGCCCTTGTCGACGCGGGCTTGCCGCGCGGCGGCGGCTTCCTCGATGCGCTGCTTGGGCATGCCGCTGGCGACCGCCCTGGTCATCCCGCCGAGGCCATCGACCTCCTCGATCAAGGCCCAGGCCTGATCGACCAGCTCCGCAGTCAGCGCCTCGACGTAATACGAACCCCCCAGCGGATCGACGACCTTGGTGATCCCGCTTTCCTCGGCCAGCACGATCTGGGTGTTGCGCGCGATCCGGGCGGAGAAGTCGGTCGGCAAGGCAATCGCCTCATCGAGCGCATTGGTGTGGAGGCTCTGCGTGCCCCCTAATGTGGCGGCCATCGCCTCGATCGTGGTGCGGATCACGTTGTTATAGGGGTCCTGCTCCTGCAGCGAAACGCCGCTGGTCTGGCAATGCGTGCGCAGCATCTTGCTGCGTTCGTCCTTGGCGCCCAGCCCGTCCATCACCCGGTGCCACAGCGTCCGCGCGGCGCGCAGCTTGGATACTTCCATGAAAAAGTTCATGCCGATGCCGAAGAAGAAGCTCAGCCGCCCGGCGAAGGCGTCGATATCGAGCCCGGCGGCCATCGCGCGGACCGCGTATTCCTTGCCGTCGGCGATGGTGAAGGCGAGCTCCTGCACCGCGGTCGCCCCGGCCTCGTGCATGTGATAGCCCGAGATCGAGATCGAGTTGAACTTGGGCATATGCGCCGAGGTGTAGGCGATGATGTCCGAGACGATCCGCATGCTCGGCTCGGGCGGGTAGATGTAG
>JANYEY010000054.1 GCA_025359685.1 Sphingomonadaceae bacterium
TCGGCAGCTTGTCGGTGCCGTACATCGCCTCGTCGCGGACCAGCACCGGGGTGCTGCATTCGGAGTAGCCGTTCACGCCGGTCTGGTGATCGATCATGAACTGACCAAGCGCGCGGTGAAGCCGCGCCATTTGCCCGCGCAAGAACGTGAACCGCGCGCCCGAAAGCAGCGCGCCGGTTTCGAAATCAAGGCCGAGCGCCGGGCCGATATCGGCGTGTTCCTGCGGCTGGAAATCGAAGCTGCGCGGGGTGCCCCAGCGGCTGACTTCGACATTGCCCGTTTCGTCAGCGCCTTCGGGCACATCGGAGGCGGGGAGGTTGGGGATGAGCGCCAGCGTGTCGGATAGGCGTCGCGTCATTTCGCGCTCTTCGCCTTCCAATGCGGGAACCGTGTCCTTGAGGCTCGCGACTTCGGCCTTGAGCCGCTCGGCCTCGTCCTTGTCGCCCCGGCCCATCGCGGCACCGATCGCCTTGCTGACTTCGTTGCGGCGGCCTTGCGCCTCCTGCATCCGCGTCGCCACTGCGCGGCGGTCGGCATCGAGCGCAAGGATCGCGGCTGACGACCCCTCAAGCCCGCGGCGGGCAAGGGCGGCGTCGAAAGCGGCGGGATCGTCCCGGATCAGGCGGATGTCATGCATAGCGAGCGCGCTATGCCGAGTTGGGCATCTGCGCGCAAGGCCGCGCGCCTAGCGCGCCTTGCAGGTGCTGATCCCCAGCAGGCTGTAAAGCGGGCAACTGCGCAAGAAAGCCGTCACCAGCGGGATCACGCCAATCGCGCCCCAAGCGGTTTTGGGACCGATGAACATCAGCGCGATCAGGCCAAGCCCGAGGACAATGCGAAACAGTCGATCAGCGCGGCCGACATTGGTGGTGATCATGGCAAGTCTCCTGTGATTTGCGGAGACTGGCACGCGGCGGCGCGAATGCATTGATCAGGATCAAACCGGAAGGGGAAGTGGTGGGCGCGGCAGGGATTGAACCTGCGACCCCACCCGTGTGAAGGGTGTGCTCTACCACTGAGCTACGCGCCCACGTAGACTGGCGCGCTGCGCCCGCCTTCGCGGTGTCGCGGGCCATTAGAGGCGCGGGGGTGAATTGACAAGACTGGAAAGCGCACTAGGGGCGCAGCGATGAGCGAAGATCAGACCCCCATCGAAACCGGCACGCAGCAGCCCGCCGCCCAGCCAGCCGCTGCCGATGTGCCGCCCAACCGCATCGCGGTCGATCCGCGTAATGAATTCTTCGACGGCGAAACGCTCCAGCGCGGCATCGGCATCCGCTTCAAGGGCCATCAGCGCCGCGACATCGAGGAATATTGCATTTCCGAAGGCTGGGTGAAGGTCCAGGCCGGCAAGACCATGGACCGCCACGGCCGCCCGCTGCTGCTCAAGCTCACCGGACCGGTCGAGGCGTGGTTCGAGGATCTCGGCGAGAACCCGCCGCTCGCCAAGGCTTGAGCCGCGCTGAAATCGCGATTGTGTTGCACTGCAGCAACACTATCTCGTTTATTTGCAAGGGCATGCAGCGAAATCGAACTTCGGATCGTTAGGGCAATATCTTACCCTTACGAACGGAACTTTGCGATGAAACTGCATTCCTATCCCGCTCTCGTGGCGCTCGTCCTGGCCGGTCTGGCCACGCCCGCGCTCGCTGATGAAACCGACGGCAGCTACAGCGGGCCTTATATCGCCGTGTCGGGCGGTCTTTCCGCGCATGACAATCACAGCAACGATGGGGTGGTATTCGATACCAACCGCGACGGTACTTATGACAACACTGTGCTGACCTCCACCGGCGCCAATGCCTTCAGCCCGGGCTTCTGCAACGGCAGCTCGGCGCTGAATTCGAACGCCACCACGCCTTGCGACCGCGATCAAGACAAGGCCGAATACGCAGTGCGGCTGGGTTACGATGTCGGCATGGGCGGCGATTTCGTCGCCGGCGTGCTGATTGAAGGATCGAAAAGCGATTCAACCGATTCGGTTACTGCATTCAGCACTACCCCGGCCGGTTACAGCTTTACCCGCGGGATCGACTATGCCGTTTCGGCGCGCGCGCGGCTGGGCTATTCGCCGGGTCACCGCGGTCTGATGTACGTCACCGGCGGCGCGAGCTACGCCAAGATCGATCACCAGTTCACCACCACCAACACCGCCAACAGCTTCACAGCAGTCAACCCGGACAAGATGGTCTGGGGCTGGCAGGCTGGCGGCGGCGCCGAAGTGGTGCTGGGCGGCGGGCTCACGCTGGGCCTGGAATATCTCTACAATCGGTACAAGGACGACAAGTATTCGGTCGCGATCGGTACCGGTACGGCTGGCCCGACCAACCCATTCGTGCTGGCTGGCGGGGTAAATGCGCGGCCACAGGATACGAACTATGACTTCCACAGCTTCCGCGCTGTGCTGGGCTTCCGCTTCTAAACGCTACCAGCCCATCTTCTGGGCGATGATGCCTCCGATGGAGCTGCGCGGTACCTTGGCGCCGCGCGGCTTCGCGGGGGCATTTTCATATGCGCCGGGCAGCAGCGAAGTTGGGCCCCCAGCTTCCAGTTTGGCCTTGGCAGGCTTGGCCGCAAGCTGGAGGGCGGGCGCCTTGGGCGGCTTGCCCGAATAGATGAAGCCCTGCACCGGCCAGACCGATCCACCGATTGCCTGAATCGGCGCGTACCATACGCGCACTTGGCTCCAGTCATTAGCCTCGGAAACGTCGATCACCTTGACGTTGTCTTCGATCTGACCCCGGCGTCCGTTGATCGGGCTCCAGTTGGCATGGCGGATCAGGATCGTGCGGCTGTCGATGATCCGGCTCACCGCGGCGACATGGCCAAGGTGCGAATTGCCGTGCGGCTTCAATGCCATCACTGCGCCGACCTTGGGCCAGAAGCCACGGGCGTAGCGGCCATCGGCCTGGTCCCACCAGGTCCAGGCATCGCCGCGAATCTGGATGCCGGTAACAGCCCGCGCATAAGGCACGCATTGCAGGTAAGGGGGCAGAATGCTCGATCCGCCGCCGGTGACGACATCGTCATCCGGCACCGCGATTTTCGCGCTGAGCGGCGCACTGAGCGGCAGCGCGCCAAGCGCGACCAGTCCGCATCCGATAAGAAGTCCCCGAAGCCCCATGGACGGGGAAGTCGCACGGCGATGGTTATTCGCAGGCTGCGAACTATGGTTAACGGCGAAGTAAGGAATCCCGCTGCGCTTGCAAAAATGTGGTTCTGCGCCCAGTTGGCGCCCATGGCGCTCCCTCAAGTTATCATTATCGGCCGGCCCAACGTCGGCAAATCGACGCTGTGGAACCGGCTAGTCGGCAAGAAACTGGCGCTGGTCGATGACCAGCCCGGGGTGACGCGCGACCGCCGCATGGGCGATGCGACCTTGCTCGGGCTCGATTTCACACTGGTCGATACGGCGGGCTGGGAAGACGAAGATAACGCCACCTTGCCGGGGCGGATGCGCCAGCAGACCGAGGCTTCGCTGGTCGGTGCAGACGTGGCGCTGTTCGTGATCGATGCCCGCGCCGGGCTTACCCCGATGGACGAGGAAATCGGGCGATACTTGCGCGAAAGCTCGGTCCCGGTGGTGCTGGTCGCCAACAAGGCCGAAGGCCGCTCGGGCGATCATGGTCTCTACGAAGCCTATTCGCTCGGGTTCGGCGATCCGGTGCCGTTCTCGGCTGAGCATGGCGAGGGGCTGGGCGATCTGTTCGAGGCGCTGCTGCCGCTGCTCGACGCGGGCCAGCGCGAACGCGATGAATTCGTGGCCGAAGAAATCGACGAGGAAGACGAGGAAGCGCTCAACCGCGCTCCACTCAAACTCGCCATCGTCGGGCGGCCCAATGCCGGCAAATCGACGCTGATCAACGCCTTCCTTGGCGAAGACCGGCTGCTGACCGGGCCCGAGGCGGGGATCACCCGCGATTCGATCGCGGTCGACTGGATCTGGCACGATCCCGAGCTGGACGAGGACCGCATGGTCCGGCTGATCGATACGGCCGGGATGCGCAAGAAGGCGCTGGTCCAGGACAAGCTCGAGAAACTGGCGGTGGCCGATGCGCGTCATGCGGTCGATTTTGCCGAGGTGGTCGTGCTGCTGCTCGATGCCACCCGCGGCCTTGAACATCAGGACCTCAAGATCGCCAGTCTGGTGCTTGAAGAAGGCCGCGCACTGATTATTGCGATCAACAAGTGGGACGTGGCGCAGGATGCCAGCGGCCTGTTCAACGGGATCCGCGCCGCGCTCGATGAAGGGCTGTCGCAGGTCAAAGGCCTGCCGGTGCTGACCGTATCGGCGCGGACCGGCAAGGGGCTCGATACGCTGCTTAAGGCCGCCTTCGAAATCCGCGCCGCCTGGTCAAAGCGCGTGCCAACCTCGGCGCTCAACCGCTGGTTTGAAGATGCGGTAAACCGCAACCCGCCGCCCGCGCCCGGCGGCAAGCGGATCAAGCTGCGCTACATCACCCAGGCCAAGACCCGTCCGCCGGGCTTCGCGATCTTCGGCACCCGGCTCGATGATCTGCCGGTCAGCTACCAGCGCTACCTGATCAACAGCCTGCGCCGCGATCTGGGGTTTGACGCCGTGCCGGTAAGGCTGATGCTGCGCAGTTCGAAAAACCCGTTCGGGACGGGGTGAGGGGCGGCTTTCGCCGCCTGCGCTATTTCGATTACAGCGGCTTGGGCCAAATATCAGAGCCTTCAGCGACGCAGGTAGTGTCTGCACCATTATGGGCATGGAGGCATTTTGCCAGCTCGGAAGACATGGCCTTTTCGTCTCGATATAACCCAAAACCGGCAGCACTGTGCTCTCGGGCAAGGCTGCGTGCTATTGCTCGCCACTGTAAGTCGAGGATCTGGTGGTAGCCATCCAGTAACTTCTTGCACTTTGGATGTTTCTCCAACTTTCCGAAGCACTCAGAGGTTTTGGGAATTGCGTTCAGATAGCGGGCGACCGCAAGGCAATTGCCCGAATGTTCAGGAAGCACGTGGTCCGCATCCCAAGAGCAAAGCTTCGCGGCTTCAGTGGCCTTCTTCTCCATGTCAGATGCTTTGGAAAAGGCTGCTTTATTGAGGCCACTGTCATGATCGCAGGCGGCGATGAAGCCCAAGAAAAGACAAATGACGGAATTTGCAAGCTTTGGTCGCATCGTCACAATTACCTCCTAAACCCCAACACCCGCCACTCGGTCAAGCTGCGCCACGCCCACTCCATCGGGCCTTGCCGGTAGCGCGTCAGCCACGGCTGGCTCCACGACAGGATCAGCGCCCAGACCAGCAGCACCAGCGTCCAGCGCTGCGCTGCGCCGAACTGGCCGAACAGGCCCAGGCCCCAGCCGGAGCACAGCGCGGCCATCACCAGGCTGGTGCCGAGGTAGTTGCTGAACGCCATCCGCCCGGCGGCTTCGAGCATTTGTCCGGGTGCCCATTCCAGCATCCGGCGCGCGGTGGGGACCAGCAGCGCGGCATAGCCTAGCGCCATGGCGGTGTGCGGTAGCACTCCGGCGAATTCCATGGCGAAGCGCAGCGCGATCTCGGGGTACTGATGGCTGGCCGCCCATGCGGTGAAGGCCAGCGTCGCTGCGCCGCCCAGGCCCAGGCCGACCGCTGCCAGCCAGACCATGCGCCGCCGTGGCCAGGTCCCGGAGAAGAACCCGCTCTTCAGCAGCGCCATGCCGATCAGCATCCACGGCAAAGTCTCGCCCCAGTTGAACCCGACGAGGTTGAGCGGCGCGCCCGGGCGCTCGGTCAGCTTGGTCTGGGCGAGCGATAGCCACGAGCGCTTGGCATCAATCACGTCCTTGGCATCTTCGGCGCGGAACCAGGCGAGATCGGCGGCGTGGCGCTTTTGGGCGGCGGGCGATGCTGTGCCGGTGATCGCCGCCGCTTCATCGGCCAGGCTGCCGCCCCAGATCGACAGGCCCCAGCCTTGCCACACCGTCAGCGTAAGCGCCGCGCCAAGCACCATCTGGCGGGGTGACCAGTGGCGCAGCATCAGAGCTACAAACCCGGTCGCTGCATATAGGAACAGGATGTCGCCGTCCCACAGTAGGGCAAAGTGGAGATAACCAAACAGCATCAGCCACAACAGCCGCCGCGCCTGCAGCCGTGCGCCATCGCGTCCGGCGGCGTCCATCCGCTCGATAAACAGCAGCAAGCTGGCCCCGAACAGCACCGAGAACAGCGCACGCATCTTGCCTTCGAACAGCACGAAGGTGAGCAGCCAGGCGGCATGATCGGCCGCACTGCTGGCATGCGGCAGGTCAGGCGAGACGGCGGCGCTGCCCGGTGCGGAAAAGTTGGCGACGTTGACCGCCAGGATCCCCAGCACCGCCACACCGCGGATCAGATCAAGCGAGCGAAGGCGGTTGGTGAGGGCTGGGTCCACCCGCTTAGCCGGGCACCGCCGCGCAGGTGATGCCGGCCGCCTTGAGCTTGACGCAAGCGGCCTGCGCGGCGGCCTGGCTATAGCCGCCGGCCTGCAGCTTGGTCACCGCGCCGGCCTTGACGTTGAGGCGAGGGTGCCCGGCGATCTCGGGCAGGCCCTTGACCTTGGCCCACATCGCGTCGGCATTGCCGGCGACCCCAAAGGCACCAAGTTGGACCCGCCAGGTGCCGCCGGCCGAACTCGGCGCAGGGGCCGGGGCGGGAGCGGGAACCGGCTTGACCACCGGGCGCGGCGCAGGCGTTGGCGGGGTGACGCCGGGAGGCGGGCCTTGATGAACGGCAACGGGGCGCGGGGCAGGGGCCGCCGGGCGCGCATAGTCTGCGCCCGCCGTGGCCGGGCTGCCGCGCCGCGCTTGGTCTGCCGCATCGTTCGCCGAAGCGACCGTCGGGCCCTTGATCGGCTGCGTAGCGGGCTGGGCACTACCGGGAACCTGCGTCCCCAGATCGACCGCGGCGAGTTGCCGCGCGCGGGTGGCATCGGCCTCGCTGCCAAGCTCGCTCGCCAATTGCACACCACGCTGGCGCTGATCGAGCGGTACGTACTGGTCCATCTGCGCCAGCGCACCGGCAGCCTGCGGCAAGCCTTGCTGCTGGGCAAGGGTGACCAGCGCATAAGCGCGGACCCAGTCCTTGGGCACCATGTCGCCGTTGAAATGCGCGATGCCGAGCAGGTATTCGGCGCGCGGATCGCCGCGATCGGCAGCGGCGCGCAGGTACGGCAGCGCTTTGGCCTTGTCGCCGCGCTGGAACAGCAGCAGGCCGTAATTGTCCGCCGCCTGGAGGTGGCCCATCGCCGCAGCCTGGCCGAACAGCTGCTCGGCCTTGACCAGGTCTTGCGGTACGCCCTTGCCGAGGCGGTAAGCCTGGCCGAGATTGAAGATCGCATCGCCGTCACCCTTGGCGGCTTCGGCCTGCCAGGCCTTGACCGCACCGGCGAAATCACCCCGCGTCCAGGCGTCTACGCCGGCCTTGGTATCGGCCACCGCCGCTCCTGCGAATCCCAGTCCGGCGCCGACCAGCAGCCCTGCGAGCAAAAACTTGCGACCCATCGTCTTTTTTCCCGTTCCCTTGCGGCGGTTTACCTTGGCGCGGCCATAATCTGCAATCCGGCCCGCGCACCGCTACCTGTCATCGCTAACTGACATAGTAAACGATTCCTTAGCAAAGGGTTTATGCGGCTTGCGGCCCGCAAGGAGCCGGGCTCCGCGCTGCCGCGTTAACTCAAAATTAGGAACGTTCTGCGATCCCCCACGGCAAGTCTTTTCAGGTTTGCTGCATTACTTAGGGGACAGACGTTGCGGGTACTGGCTTTGGCATCACAGAAGGGTGGTTCGGGCAAGACGACCTTGTCCGGG
>JANYEY010000078.1 GCA_025359685.1 Sphingomonadaceae bacterium
GAATCCGCCCGCGCCGACCGACTGCTTGACGGTGCCCGCCTCGATGATGGCGAATAGCGCCCGGTCGGCCAGCCCCGCCCCTTCACAAACCCGCCCATTGCTGCAAAAGGCTGGCCATGCGCGCCCGAAGCCTGATCCTGACAACCTTGCTGCTCGCCGCGAGCCCAGCGCTGGCGCGGGACGCTCTGGGCATGTTCGGGGCTTGGGGAACGTTCCGGGATAGCGCCGTGCCGCGCTGCTATGCCATCGCCATGGCCGCACCATCGACCAAACAACGCGAGTTCCAGCCTTACGCCGATGTCGCCTGGTGGCCGCGCGCCAACGTTCGCGGGCAAGTGCATTTTCGCCTCTCACGCAAGCTTCAGCCCGGAAGCGCGATCACGCTGTCGATCGGCGGGCAGCGCTTGCCGCTGACGGGCGGCGGCGCCGATGCCTGGGCCAGCGACAAGCGCGGCGATGCAGCCATCATCGCCGCCATGCGCGGGGCCGGGGAAATGACCGTCAGCGCGCGCGACGCACTGGGCGGCGGGTTCTCCAATACCTGGGACCTCACCGGCGCAGCCAGCGCAATGGACGCGGCGACATTATCCTGTGCCAGCCTGCGCTAGCTTTTCGGTGCAATTGTAACTATGTGGCGCGGCTTATGGCCGATACCGCACTCATGAGCATCCCGGGTTTGATCGACCCGGTCCCCACCCCGCGCGACATTACCGCGCGGGCCGACGGGCGGGTCGATCTGATCGGTTTGCCCAAGCCGCGCATCACCGAACTGTTCGCCGCCGCCGGGCTCGATGCCAAGGCCGCCAAGCTGCGCGCCAAACAGGTGTTCCACTGGCTCTACCACCGCGGCGTCACTGATTTCGCCGCGATGACCGACATCGCCAAGGACATGCGTCCGTGGCTCGCGGAACGCTTTGTGATCGGCCGGCCCGAAGTGGTGCTGTCGCAGCATTCGAGCGACGGCACCCGCAAGTGGCTGCTCAAGACCGCCGACGACCACGAATACGAAATGGTCTTCATCCCCGATGAAAGCCGCGGCACGCTGTGCGTCTCGAGCCAGGTCGGCTGCACGCTTAACTGCCGGTTTTGCCATACCGGGACGATGCGGCTGGTGCGCAACCTGACCCCGGGCGAGATCGTCGGGCAGGTCATGCTCGCGCGCGATGCGCTGGGCGAATGGCCCAAAGGCGGCATGCAAGGGTTTGACGAGGTCGAAGATGATGACGGCGGCGGCTATTCCGCCGATGGCCGCCTGCTGACCAACATCGTGATGATGGGCATGGGCGAGCCGCTGTATAATTTCGACAATGTTCGCGATGCGCTGAAACTGGTGATGGATGGCGACGGCCTCGGCCTGTCGCGCCGCCGGATCACGCTTTCGACCAGCGGCGTGGTGCCGATGATGGCGCGCGCCGGGGCGGAAATCGGGGTCAACCTCGCGGTCTCGCTTCACGCCACCAACAAGCTTGTGCGTGACGAGATTGTCCCGATCAACCGCAAGTACGGGATCGAGGAGCTGCTCCAGGCCTGCGCCGATTATCCCGGTGCCAGCAACGCGCGGCGGATCACGTTTGAATACGTAATGCTCAAGGACAAGAACGACAGCGATGCCGATGCGCGCGAACTGGTGCGGCTGATCAAGCAGTACAACTTGCCCGCCAAGGTCAACCTGATCCCGTTCAATCCCTGGCCCGGCGCGATCTACGAATGTTCCAGCCCTGAGCGGATCAAGCGATTCTCCGACATCGTGTTCGATGCCGGAATCAGCGCGCCAGTGCGCACGCCCCGGGGGCGCGATATCGACGCCGCCTGCGGCCAGCTCAAGACTACCGCGCAAAAGCTGACCCGCGCCGAACTGGACCGGCTGGCGGACGAGAAGCAGGCCGCGCTCGGCTAGGTTTGCCCAATCGTTTTGTTAGGGTTTTTAAGCTAGCAAGCAGTGCTTAGGAGCCGACCTCATGAAACGCGCAGTCATTCTTGTTGCTCTCGCTGCACTTCCGCTGGGCGCCTGTTCCAGCAAGGCGAAGCCCGACGACACCGTTGCTGCCGCTAGCGGAGCGGCCAAAGAAGAGCACGTAAATCCCTGGGCCAAAGATCCCCCGCCGGGCAGCCAGCCTAGCGAAGCCGCGAGCGACAAGCCCAAACCAAAATCGTGAAGGCGGGTTAGCTCGTAACCAGCGACGCGCTTCAGCTCACATATCATCCCGCTTCCAGCGCCTTGCAACGCATTGGCGCGCTGCTCGGCCTCGAGGTTGAGCGCGGGCAGACGCGGCACCGATAACAAGAACAAGTGTTGACCTGACGGGCCATCCTCCGCCAAGCCATGAGGGATGTCCCGATCCTCCCCCGCATGCCCTGCAGTCCTGATCACCGGCGCCGCACGGCGGATCGGCGCGGTGCTGGCCCGGCGCTTTGGCGAGGCTGGCTGGCACGTGGTTATCCACGCCGGACACTCGCCGCGCGAGGCTGAAGCACTGGCCGCCACTTTGCCCTCGGCCGAAGTGGTGCAATGCGATCTGGTCGACGGTACGGCGGCGCTGGCAATGGTCGCGGATCTGGCCGAGCGGCTGCCCGACTGGCGCGTGCTGATCAATTCGGCAGCGGTGTTCAAACCCGATACCGCAGCGGCGATCGATCCGGCGATCTTCACCGAAGCGATGACCGTAAACGCCGAGACCCCGGCGCGCATGGCACAGGCGTTTCTGTCGTCGGCGCAAAGCAGCGGCGGTAAGCGGGTGATCCAGTTCCTCGACCAGAAACTGGCCAATCCCAACCCCGATTTCTTCAGCTACACCATGGCCAAGCACGCGCTGGCCGCGACGGTGAAGATGCTGGCGATGGCTGCCCCTGATCCGGCGACACGCATTTACGGCCTCGCCCCCGGCGCGATGCTCCCCAGCCACGACCAGCGCGACGCAGAGCACGAGCTGAGCGGGCGGATGAACCTGTTGCAGCGCCTGACCGATCCCGAAGAACTGGCCGATGCGGCGCTGTTCCTGAGCCAGGGCTGGCTGGCGAGCGGCGAAACCCTGTTCATCGATTCGGGACAACATCTGCTCTCGCAGCCGCGCGATGTGCTTTATCTGGCGCGGCAATGATCGAAGCCCTGCTCACCTCCACCGCCGTGGTCGCACTGGCCGAGATCGGCGACAAGACCATGCTGCTCGCAATCGTCCTCGCGGCGCGGCTGCGTGCGCCGTGGACGATCCTGGCCGGGATCCTTGTTGCCACGATTGCCAATCATGCGCTGGCCGCATTGGTCGGCACCGAAGTGGCTGGCCTGCTTGAAGCGCAATGGTTCCGGATCGCGGTGGCGCTGGGCTTCATCGTCATGGCCGCCTGGACGCTGATCCCCGACAAGCTCGACGATGTGGATCACGCTGTGCGTAGCCATGGCAGCGCATTCCTGACCACCGTTGTCTCGTTCTTCCTGGTCGAAATGGGCGACAAGACGCAGATCGCGACCATCGCACTGGCCGCACATTACCACAGCGTACTGGTGGTCGCGGCGGGTACGACGCTGGGGATGATGCTCGCGAACGGTCCGGCGGTATTTCTGGGCGAAGCGATCGTCCAGCGGATCTCGCTGCGGGCGACCCGCGCGATCGCGGCTTTGCTGTTTCTCGCCCTCGGCCTGTGGCAGCTTGTGGCGCTACTCGGCTGAGCGGCGGTAACTTTCGTCCTGCCTCATCCGAAACTGTCAGCGGCATGCGGCAGAAAACCGCTCCATTCCGGCATTTGCCCCTTGCGCCTGCGGTGCACCTGAATAGGTTCCCTGATTATGTGGTTACTCGACAAGATGCTCCGCGCGCTGATCAAGGAAGGTCAGCTGCTCATCCGTGACTATGACGGGAAGGAATACCGCTACGGCGATCCTGCCGAAGCCCCAGTCACGATCCGCTTCACCGACAAGAGCGCGGCCCTGCACGTCGCCAAGGATCCCCGCGTCGGTGCCGGAGAAGCGTATATGGACGGCCGGATGGTGATCGAGCCGCCGCACGATGTGCGCGACATGGTGCTGCTGGTGATGCGCAACGCCAACCGCGGTCACGGTTCAGTCGAAGCGCCAAGCGCGCTGCGCCGCGGGATCGATTGGGCGATGGCCAAGGCCGACCAGATCAACCTGCGCCCCAAGGCCAGCACCAACGTCACCCACCACTATGATCTGACGCGCCAGTTCTACGAGCTGTTCCTCGACGAGAACCGACTCTACACGATGGCCTACTTCACCGATCCGGCCAATTCGCTCGAACGCGCCCAGCTCGACAAGCTGGCGCTGATCGCCGCCAAGCTGCGGCTCGAACCGGGCAAGTGCCAGGGTATGCGCCTGCTCGACATCGGCTGCGGCTGGGGCGGGCTGGGCCTGTATATGCACCGGCAATTCGGGATTGAGGTGCTCGGCGTCAGCCTGGCGCCCGATCAGATCCGCTTCGCCAACGAACGCGCGGCCGAAGCCGGCATGTCGGACATGGTCAAGTTCGAGCTGATGGATTACCGCGACGTGGCCGGACAGTTCGACCGGATCACCAGCGTCGGCATGATCGAACACATCGGCGCGCCGCACTTCCGCGAATATTTCGCCAAGACGAACAATCTGCTGACCGATGACGGGATCATGCTGACCCACACTATCGGCCGGGTCGACGGCCCGGGCACGACCGACAAGTGGACCCGCAAATACGTCTTTCCGGGCGGCTACATCCCGGCGCTGAGCGAACTGGTCCGCGCGATGGAGCAGACCAAGTGGGAGATCGGCGACGTCGAGCTGCTGCGCTATCACTACGCCCACACCATCGCCGAATGGTATCGCCGCACCTCCATGCACGAAGCCGAGCTGACCGCTCTGTACGACGCGCGGCTGTTCCGCATGTGGCAATTCTACCTCGCCGGCGCCGAACAAAGCTTCCGCAACGGCGAGAACGTCAACTTCCACATCCTCTCAGCCAAGGATCGCAGCACCCTGCCGATGACGCGGGACTGGATCCAGCCCGAGTTCGAGCGGTTATCGGCGCTGGATGAAGCGCCCGAGTGGCATCTGGAGCGACAGGCGGCGGAGTAGTCAGGCCGGATATCTCGCCCCCATGACCTCCCAGCTCATCGCGACTAGCTGTTCGAGCACCGCCAGATCCACGTCGGCCAGCTTCTTGATGTAGAGGCAGCCCTTGCCGGTGGTATGTTTGCCGAGCCTGGCCGCAAGCTCGGCTCCGCGGCCCTCGCATTGGCTCGCTATCTGCATCGCGTAAAGCGTATGCGCGCCCTTGCGGGGTGAGAACCCGGCGCGGCACATCGTGCCTTCGCGCCCGCTCTCGTATTTGTAGCTGTACGAGCCATAGCCGATGATGCTCGGCCCCCACATCTTCGGCTCGAACCCGGTGACCTTGCGGTAGAGCGCATCAAGCGCGGCGGCATCGGCGCGGCGGGCTTCTTCTGGCAATGCCGCGATGTAATCTGCTGCGCTTGCCTGCGTCGTTGTCGTCTTCAATACTGCCGTGGCCATCCGCTTGTCTCCCCTTGCCCCGTGGCTTAGGGCACGCACCAAATTAGCATCAGCTCAGCGGAACACCAGCCATGCCCAAAACCGGCGCCGGACTCAGAACTATTGCCTCCAACCTCGTCACCGCCAAGCTGCTCTTGCTGACGGCGGGGACGATTGCGATTTTGGTTGGTCTGGCCGATGTGCTGGTGCCAATACTGAACGAAGCGGGTGTTGGCGTTTTGATCGGCAATGACCCATCACTGATCAACGAGCTGCGCGCTTCGGGTGGTGGGCTTCTGGCCGTTGGCCTGTTCATTTTTGCCGGAGCTGTCATCGCCCATTTGACCAGCGCTGCAACGTTGCTGGCGAGCATGGTCTATCTCGGCTTTGGCGGGGCAAGGCTGTTCAGCATGGTGGTCGACGGCCTGCCAAACGTGCAACTGCTTGCAATCAACGCGGTTGAAATTGCCATTGGAGCATGGAGCCTCGTCGTTTTCCTGAAATTCCGGGATCGCTGCTGAGTTTAGGCACCCAGCCTGCGGGTCTAGCCATCGTCTGGCCGCCTTGCCCTCCCGCCCCGCTTGGCTTAGGGGCGCGGCTGCATTTGTAACCCCAGCCCAGCGGAAATCCAAACCATGCCCAGCCCCGAAACCAGCGCCCCCAAGAAAGTCGTCCTCGCCTATTCGGGCGGGCTCGATACCTCGGTGATCCTGAAGTGGCTGCAGGTGACCTATGGCTGCGAGGTGGTGACCTTCACCGCCGACTTGGGCCAGGGCGAGGAGCTGGAGCCCGCACGGGCCAAGGCCAAGCTGATGGGCCTGCCCGACGAGAACATTTACATCGACGACCTGCGCGAAGAATTCGTCCGCGATTTCGTCTTCCCGATGATGCGCGCCAATGCCCGCTACGAAGGCGTTTACCTGCTCGGCACCTCGATCGCACGGCCGCTGATTTCCAAGCGGCTGGTCGAGATCGCGCATGAGACCGGCGCCGATGCAATTGCCCACGGCGCGACCGGCAAGGGCAACGACCAGGTGCGTTTCGAGCTCTCGGCCTATGCGCTCGATCCCAACATCAAAGTCATCGCCCCGTGGCGCGAATGGGAGCTGACCAGCCGCACCGCGCTGATCGCCTGGGCCGAGCAGCACCAGATCCCGGTGCCCAAGGACAAGCGCGGCGAAAGCCCGTTTTCGACCGACGCCAACCTGGTCCACACCAGCAGCGAGGGCAAAGTGCTCGAGGATCCATGGTCGGAAGTGCCCGACTACGTCTATTCGCGCACCGACAACCCCGAAGACGCGCCCGATGTGCCCGAATACATCACGATCGACTTCGAGCGTGGTGACGGGGTAGCGCTCAATGGCACCGCGATGAGCCCGGCGACTTTGCTCACCGAGCTTAACACGCTGGGCAAGCGCCACGGGATCGGCCGGCTCGATCTGGTTGAGAACCGCTTCGTCGGCATGAAAAGCCGCGGGATGTACGAGACTCCGGGCGGCGAGATCTACGCCCGGGCGCACCGCGGGATCGAACAGATCACGCTCGATCGCGGCGCGGCGCACCTCAAGGACGAGCTCATGCCGAAATATGCCGAGCTCATCTACAACGGCTTCTGGTTCGCTCCTGAACGCGAGATGCTGCAGGCGGCGATCGACCTCTCGCAGGTAAAGGTCAGCGGCACGGTGCGGCTCAAGCTTTACAAGGGCATGGCCAGCGTGGTCGGGCGCAAATCGCCCAATTCGCTCTACTCCGAACGGCATGTCACGTTTGAGGACGATGCCGGAGCCTACGATCAGAAGGATGCGGCGGGCTTTATCAAGCTGAATGCACTCCGGTTGCGACTCCTCGCACAGCGCGATCGGTAAGCAATTTTTCGCGATCCGATCGCGAATCAAATTGCGCCGTTCGGAGCGTTTGTGACCTGCGCAAGCGCGTCCCCAGACTTGTCCACGACGAATTGGCCGATCTGTGGATAAGTGCACCATTTTCCGCTTGCGCGACTCGGCTCCGGAGCGCAGCTTCAAGTCATCGAAACGGTGACACCGAACTTGAAGATGAAGCTGGAAACGGCTGAAACGGAAAGGGAAAACGTAAGGCTCGGTCTGGCAGCGATGCCCGCAGCAGCGTCGGAAAACACGCCTCAGGAAGTCTTCGGACCGAATCTGGCGAACCGCAGATGCAGTGAGTGGCGCGAGGTCAGTAAGACCGGTTTTGACAGCGGTCGGGAAGGACGGACGGAAAGCGGAGCTTCGGCGAAGTGGACAAGAAGACCGGAACGATAAAGCATCAAAGCGGTCACGGAACCGCCAGGTGATGGAGAAGGTCAAGCCGGCTTGCCGGGGAGACTGGAACCACCGCCTGACGGGACCGGACACCGGCAAGGTAGCCGGGCGAAGAAAGCCGGTTCCTCACGGAACCACCGGACAAGCCAAGGCAGGCAGCGCAGGACCCGCAAGGAGAATGCAAAGCCAGCGGAAGCAAACCCGGGACAGGCGATCGCCCAAATCGACCGGAAACATGGCAGGTGTGCTTGGGGCTGACAGCAATGTCGGCCCCATTTGCATTTTGGGGGTTTGGGGTCGGCCTGCTGCGCCAGGTTGCATTGGTCTCACGATCGTCCGCTTTTCGAACTCGTCGATCCGATACCTGCTTGTCAGGTGATGACCTGATTGCGGTCATTCACCGGCTCTGGCAATGTCCAAAAACAGGGAGGGTGTCCGTGGACGCGGCCGATTTTCAGATTGCTTGGGGAACCTTTGGCGACGAGCTATCCCGCTTCACGGTGGACAGCTTGTCGCGGAGCCATATTCCCCAAAGTGCCAAGCGTTTTTTAGAAACTGCAGGACTGCCCAAGGAAGCAGCACCATTCCTGACTTTTGGTCAAGCTAGTCTCAATTGGCTCGGCCGCTCCGGACAGTTTGATGGCGAGAGCTATTATGCTGTGGGTTTCGATGGGGCTGGAAACCCGTTTGCGATCGACTCAGAAGGCACAGTTTGGCTGATAGACCACGAAGCGCCTGACCACATGACATTCGTCAACTCATCGGTACAAACTCTGGCTGAATGTTTGCTCACCTACCGAAAACTGGTCGTGGCAACGATTGCCGCAGGGGGAGAGGATGCATTTCTTGATGGGCGCATACCGAGAGGTATTGCCGAAGCGTTTTCGAGGTCGGTTGAGATGGCGGACAGCGCCGCTGTTCGTTCTGAAAGCTTTTGGGGAATAGAGCTATCCGGGCTAATTGCGGAAACTAGTGCTTAGTGTCTGCCATCCATCCCGATTGCCACTGACCGCACGCTGTCATAACTAGCTCATGCCCCGCCTGATCCTGTTCAATAAACCCTACGGCGTGCTGTGCCAGTTCAGCGATGATGGCTCGGGCAAGCCCACGCTCGCGCAATACGTCAAGGTACCGGGGGTCTATCCCGCCGGGCGGCTCGATACCGACAGCGAGGGGCTGTTGCTGCTGACCGATGACGGCAAGCTGCAGGCGCGGATTGCCGATCCGCAGTTCAAGCTGGCCAAGACTTACCTGGCGCAGGTTGAGGGGGTGCCCGATGCGGCGGCGCTGGAGGCGTTGCGGCGCGGGGTGCAGCTCAAGGATGGTCTGACCCGCCCAGCCGCGGCCGAAGCGGCGCCCCCGCCCGCGCTATGGCCGCGCGACCCGCCGATCCGGGTGCGTGTGGCGATCCCCGATAGCTGGATCAAGCTCACCCTGCGCGAGGGCAAGAACCGCCAGGTGAGGCGGATGACGGCGGCGGTGGGGTTTCCGACCTTGCGGCTGGTGCGCTGGGGGATCGGGGAGTGGTCGGTGGAGGGGCTTGAGCCTGGGGCGTGGCGCGAGGTGGATGCGTAAGAAGGGGTTCACGCAGAGGCGCGGAGAAGAAAGGGGAGGCGCAGAGGCATTGCCTTGAGCCGCAGGCTCAATTTTCCAATCGAGGTTACCGTTTTACGAGAGCTCCCGTTTTTGAGACGGCTTCGCCGCAAGCGCAACCCCTCTGCGCCTCTGCTTTCTTCTCTGCGGTCTCTGCGTGAACCAAAATTCAGAGGGTGGTTCGGGCGCTAAGGCGTCGGGGATTCAGGCCTGTACCTCCCCCCCCCACTGCGTGGGTCCCCTCCCCGTCACGGGGAGGAATACGGCGCCGCCTCGCTTGCGAACGCCCCGAACAGCGGGTTCCATTCGGTCACTGTCAAAGCTTCAATCAAGCCTTCGATCGCAAACGGATCGGCGGCAATCAGTGCATCGAGCTCGGCACGGGTTTCGACCGTGAACAGCAACAGGCCCGCCCGCAGCGCACCGCCGACCACCGGACCCGAGGCGCGCAGTTTGTCCGCCGCGATCAAGCCATTGAGGTACTCGACATGCGGCATCACGTGCTCGCCCCAGCCGGGTCCGTCGGGATGGCTCATGGTCACGACAAAGAATTTCACGCCGCATTCCCTCGCACAAACAAACTCGCCAGCTCGACATGCGTCGACCAACGGAATTGCCCCACCGGGCGCAGTTCCTTGAGGCGATAACCGGCCTCGACCAAAGTTTTGGCATCCTTCGCCCAGCTTGACGGGTTGCAGCTGATGTAGACCACCTTGGCGACGGTGCTATCCGCCAGCCGCTCGATTTGATCGCGCGCGCCGGCGCGGGGCGGATCGAGCACCACGGCGTCGAAGCGGTCGAGCTCCTCGGCCAGCAAGGGACTGCGGAAGAGGTCGCGGTGCAGCGAATGGATTGGCATTTGCGCGCGTCCGGCAGCGCTTTTGCAGGCGTTGTGGGGATCGCGCGCGGCTTCGACTGCGAGGACTTTGGTGCCCTGCCCGGCCAGCGCGAAGGCGAAAGTGCCCAGCCCCGAAAACAGATCGGCCACGCTGCCCGCGCCCGCAAGCCACTCGGTCACCGCACCGACCAGCGCCTGCTCGCCATCGTGTGTTGCTTGAAGGAAAGAGCCCGGCGGGAACGGCACGGATACGCCGGACAGCGAGACGGTCACCGGTTCGGGCTCCCACAGCGCTTCGGGCCCATAACCCTGATCGAGCGCCAGCCGCGCGAGGCCGTGGGTCCGGGCGAAATCGAGCAGCGCTTCGGTGGCGGTCAGGCCCTCTACGGTTAGCCCCTTGATCGACAGGTCGATGCCTTGCTCGGTCAGGGCCATATCCACATCGGCGGCTAGCTTCGCGTGCGCGTGGCGACCCTTGCCCTGCCCTTTGCCGGTCCCGACCGCGATCAGCAGTTTGCGCAGCGGGGTTAGCAACGCGACAAATTCGGGCAGCATAACCGGGCATTCCACCAGCTCAACCAGTCGGTGCGACTTGGCCTCGCGGTAGCCGATAACCACCCGCCCCTGCGAGCTTTCCGCGCGCAGCGAAGCTCGGCGGCGCGCACCTGGCGGCGAGAGATGCGGCGGTGCGATCAGTTTCGCGCCAAGTTCCTGCGAGGCAGAGGCGTTGCTCACCCGCGCCGAGACGAACTCGGCTAGAGTCTGCTCATCGAGCTGCTGCAACTGGCACCCGCCGCAGCGCCCGAAGTGACGGCACGGCGGCTCGACATGATGCGGCCCCGGCTCAAGCGTCCCATCGGCGCGCAACAGGTCGCCCGGCGCCGCGCCCCAGGCGAACCGGCCCGAGGCGGTGATGCCGTCGCCCTTGGCGGCGATGCGGATGATTTCTTCGGCTTGGTCAGTCACAGCGTGGCCGCGTAGGCGGCCTTGATGCACTCGGCAAGTTCGCTCGCGGTGAAGGCCGGGCCGGCCAGCCGCGCCGCTTCACCGTGGAGCCATGCCCCCTGGCAAGCGGCGGCGAATGGATCAGCGCCGCTGGCAAGTCGGCTGGCGATGGTTCCGGCGAGCACATCGCCGGTCCCCGCGGTCGACAGCCAGCTCGATGCGCGCCCTGACAATGCGATCCGCCCATCGGGTGCAGCGAGCACGCTGTCCGGGCCCTTGGCGACCACAACCGCCCGGCAGGTCTTGGCGAGGGCCAGCGCACGATCGACTTTGCTGCCCGCTCCGCTGCAACCAAATGCGGCCTCCAGCGCTTTCAATTCGCCTTCGTGCGGGGTGACAATCAAGGGCGCGTTGTGCTCGGCGAGCATGCGCGGCGCGAGCAGCACCAATGCATCGGCATCGACCACCGTCGGCTTTTGCTCGGCGAGTGCGAGCGTGAGCGCCTCACGTGCTGCGCCGTCGCGGCCCAGCCCAGGTCCGATCAGCAGCGCATTGAAGCGCTTGTCATTGAGGCTTTCAGCGAGCGGCCGCGTATCGTGCACCAGATCGGGCGGGGTTACCCCGCACTCACCCAGCAATTTGACGTAACCGGCGCCCGCATGCTGCGCCGCGCGCGCCGCGAGGATCGCCGCACCGGGCATCGCGCCGCCAATCACGCCCAGCAAGCCGCGCGTGTACTTGTGAACAGTCGTAGCAGGCGACGCGAGCTCAGGCCGGGCAATGACCTGCGCCGCACCATCAAATGCCGTCACGCCGATCGGGACAAGCCGGGTCAGCCCCATCCCCGCCGCTGCAGGCATCAGGAGATGCGCGAATTTCCACGCCCCCAACGCCAAGGTCAGGTCGAAAGAAGGCAGGCCAGAGTTGAGGATCGCGCCGCTGTCGCTTTGCACGCCGCTGGGCAGATCGACCGCAATCCGCTGGCGGTGGGAAGTGGCGAGGCGCTCCAGCAATGCGAACATCTCATCCGAGAGCGGGCGGATCAGTCCGGTTCCGAACAGGCAATCGACCAGCACTTCTCCTTGCGGGTTGGCTGACGGACCAAGCACTTGGCCCTGAAACAGGTCTCGGGCATTGCGCGCCGCATCAGTCTGCGGGTCGGCAGCGGCCACAACCGTCACTTGCCCGCCCCGCTCGTCCAAAACCTGGGCGATCACATAGCCATCGCCGCCGTTGTTCCCGGGGCCGCACAGCACGGTCACGCTGCGTCCTGCGGCCATGCGCCAGACCCAGTCCGCCGCGCCGCGACCGGCACGCTGCATCAATTCGCCCACTGAGGTGCCGCCAGCAATCAGCCCCTGTTCGGCGGCGCGCATCTGCGCCGCGGTCAGGATCTGGTCAGGATTTCCCGGCACTGGCCCGGGCCGGAATGACAAAGCGATCCTGGCCGAGGATCACTTCAAAGCGGCCCTCTTTCAGCGCAGACTTGGTCTGGTCCGCGCCATCTGCGGCGAGCAGTTCCTGCCCGTCCTTGCTCACTTCGAAGCGGTGAAAGGCGCCATCGGGCAGCCGCACCACAATAACTTGCGCGCCATCGGCCCCGCTGCGTTCAACGGTGCAATCGGGCTTGAACTGCAGCGATCCGCCGAGCGCGCAGGCGATGCTTTCGCCGTCCTCCGCCTTTGTCCCGACGCCGCCCTTGCTGCATGCGGCGAGCAGCAGCACGGCAACCACCCCCCAGCGCATCACTTCACCCCCAGCTGCGACACGTCGCGCACCGCGCCGCGCGCGGCGCTGGTGGTCATCGCGGCATAGGCCTTGAGCGCGACCGAGATCTTGCGCGGGCGTTCTGCCACCGGGTGCCAACCCTTGGCCTCCTGCGCAGCGCGGCGGTGCGCCAGTTCCTCATCGCTGACGTCGAGATGAATCGCGCGGTTCGGGATATCGATCTCGATCCGGTCGCCCGGCTGGACAAGCCCGATCGCTCCGCCCTCGGCCGCTTCGGGCGAGACGTGGCCGATCGACAGCCCAGAAGTGCCGCCCGAAAAGCGGCCGTCGGTAAGTAGCGCGCAGGCCGCACCCAAGCCCTTCGATTTGAGATAGCTGGTCGGGTAAAGCATTTCCTGCATGCCGGGGCCGCCCTTGGGCCCTTCATAGCGGATCACCACCACGTCGCCAGCGACGACCTGCCCAGTGAGTACGGCGGTAACCGCGTCGTCCTGGCTTTCGTAGACTTTGGCCGGGCCGGCGAATTTGAGGATGCTGTCATCGACCCCGGCGGTCTTCACGATGCAGCCGTCGAGCGCGATATTGCCATACAGCACCGCGAGCCCGCCATCCTGGCTGAAAGCATGCGCCGCGTTGCGGATGACGCCGTTCTCACGGTCGAGATCGAGCTCGTCCCAGCGGCGGCTCTGGCTGAACGCGGTCTGGGTCGGCACGCCGCCGGGGGCGGCCTTGAAGAAGGTCTGCACGCTTTCGGAATTGGTCTGCTTGATATCCCACCGGCTCAGCGCTTCGCCCATCGAGCGGCTGTGGACGGTCGGCAGATCGGTGTGGAGCAGTTCGGCGCGGGCGAGCTCGCCCAGGATCGCGGGGATCCCGCCAGCGCGGTGGACGTCTTCCATGTGCACATCGCTTTTGACCGGAGCGACCTTGGTCAGGCACGGCACCTGGCGGCTCAGCCGGTCGATATCGCGCATGGTGAAATCGATCCCCGCTTCGTGCGCGGCGGCGAGCAGGTGGAGCACGGTGTTGGTCGATCCGCCCATCGCAATGTCGAGGCTCATCGCGTTTTCGAACGCCGCGAAGCAGGCGATATTGCGCGGCAAGGCGCTCTCGTCGTCCTGCTCGTAGTAGCGGCGGCACAGATCGACCACCAGCCGTCCGGCTTCGAGGAACAGCCCCTTGCGGTCCGAGTGCGTGGCAAGCTGCGAGCCATTACCAGGGAGTGACAGCCCCAACGCCTCGGTCAGGCAGTTCATCGAATTGGCGGTGAACATGCCCGAGCACGATCCGCAGGTCGGGCAAGCGGCCTTCTCGATCGCCTCGACTTCCTCGTCTGAAATCCGTTCGTCGGCAGCGGCAACCATCGCATCGATCAGGTCAAGCGCGACCTCCTTGCCCTTCACGATGACCTTGCCCGCTTCCATCGGCCCGCCCGAAACGAACACCACCGGAATATTGATCCGTAGCGCCGCCATCAGCATGCCCGGCGTGATCTTGTCGCAATTGGAGATGCAGACCATCGCATCGGCGCAGTGCGCGTTGACCATGTACTCGACCGAGTCGGCGATCAGGTCGCGGCTCGGCAGCGAATAGAGCATCCCGTCATGGCCCATCGCGATCCCGTCATCGACCGCAATGGTGTTGAATTCCTTGGCGACCCCGCCCGCCGCCTCAATCTCACGCGCGACCATTTGCCCTAGGTCTTTGAGGTGAACATGCCCCGGCACGAACTGAGTGAACGAGTTGACCACCGCGACAATCGGCTTGCCAAAATCGCCGTCCTTCATCCCCGTCGCACGCCACAGCCCGCGCGCGCCAGCCATGTTGCGGCCGTGAGTGGAAGTGCGTGAACGATAGGCGGGCATTGGCAACGATCTTTCGTCAATCAGGCTGTGACAGCGGCCCTACACGCCTAATCCCCCAGCTTCAACGCCACTTCATTGCAAATCCGCGCGAGGCGCTCGGCCCAATCGGCCTGCTGTGCCCGAGTAGCGATCTCGTCCTGGCGGATCTCGATCCCGAGGTAAGGCCGCCCATCGGCCTCGGCATGGCGGTTCATTGTCGCGTTCAGGAGCTGGCCTGAATAGGGTTCCTGGTCGCCCACCACTAGCCCTTCGGCCTCAAGCAGCGGGATCGCGATCTGCGCCGCGCGGTCATCCTGATTGTAGAGCACGCCGCAATGCCACGGGCGCGGCTCGTCACTGGTGGCGAGCTGCGGGGTAAAGCTGTGCAGCGACAGGATCAGCGCAGGCGGACTGTCATTCAGCACCCGCTCCAGCGCAGCGTGGTAGGGATGGAAAAACCGCGCCAGCCGCGCTTGATGGCCAGCATGATCGAGCGCATTGCCGGGGACCGCGTGGCCATCGCTGGCGATCGGGATCACAGCGGGGGCGTGTTCCTCGCGGTTGCAATCGCACACCAGCCGGCTGACACCCGCTTGAAACGCGGCGATGCCGGGACGCTGCGCCATCAGCGCGCCAACCTCGGCGACTCCCAGATCGACCGCGATATGCTGGCTGAGCAGCGCCGGGGCGATACCGAGATGGATATCGGCGGGGACGTGGTTTGAAGCGTGATCCGAGACCACGAGAATGCCGCCAAAGCGCGGGGTGCCGAGCAGGCGCCAGGCTTCGTGAGAGCTCATCGCAACGCGCCCGAAAGTTGCCACCAACGGGGGTGTGCGGACTTGACCGCCGCTGCGGCGGTGTCACGTTCGCTAGTGTTTTCGTATAGCGCGAAGCACGTCGCACCTGAGCCGGACATGCGGGCCAAGACGGGTTTGGTCTGGCCGAGCGCGACCAGCACATCGGCAATCGGCGGGCACAGCGCAATGGCACTGGCTTCAAGATCGTTGCGGCCATCACGTGCGATTTCGCTGACCGCACCCCGGGGCAATGCGCCCCGGTCCATGCCGTCCCAACCGGCAAACACCGGCCCGGTGCTGAGCGGTACACGCGGATTGACCAGAAGCACCGGAGTGCCGGTCAGCTCGCGCTCGACTTCGGTCAATTCGGTCCCCGTCCCTCGCCCGATGCAGGTGAGCGAACGCACGCAGGCCGGGACATCTGCACCGAGCTTCGCCGCGCGGGCCTGCCAATCGTCTGGCAAACCAAACTGCGCCTCGACCATCCGGAACACCGCCGCCGCATCAGCAGACCCGCCGCCCAGCCCGGCGGCGACCGGCAGGTTCTTTTCCAAGGTCACCGCCCAGCCCGGTCCATGCGGCAAAGCTTTGAGCGCGCTCCCGACGATATTGCTAAACGGATCAGTCAGTTGCCCAGCAAACTCGCCAACAGTTCTGAGCTCATCCTGCGCGGCAGGCTTGGCCGAAACCACATCCCCAGCATCGACGAACGCGAACAGCGTTTCCAGCTCATGATACCCATCATCCCGCCGCCGCCGCACGTGCAGAGCGAGGTTGATCTTGGCGTAGGCAGTTTCGATCACGCCATCACATATTCGGATAATTCGGCCCACCGCCGCCTTCGGGCGTGACCCAGTTGATGTTCTGGTTGGGGTCCTTGATGTCGCAGGTCTTGCAGTGGACGCAGTTTTGCGCGTTGATCTGGTATTTCGGGGTGCCGTCGGCGTTTTCCAGCCATTCGTAGACCCCGGCCGGGCAGTACCGCGTCGATGGCCCGCCGAACACGCCAAGCTCGCTGACCTTCTGCAGCTCCATGTCCTTGACCTGAAGGTGAACCGGCTGATCCTCGGCATGGTTGGTGAAGCTTTGCGCCACCGATGAAAGCCGGTCGAAGCTGATCACCCCGTCGGGCTTGGGATAAGCAATCGGCTTGTACAGATCGGCGCGGCGCAGGGCTTCGTTGTCCGGGTAATGCTTCATCGTGATCGGCAGGCCGATCTTCAGCGTGCGCATCCACATATCGATGCCCGCCAGCACGGTGCCGATATCGTCACCGAACTTCTCTACTGCGGGCAGCACGTTCTTGACCAGCTTGAGTTCCTTGGCGATCCAGCTGCCCTGCACTGCGGCATCGTATTCGGACAGCGCATCAGCTCCGCGCCCTGCAGCAATCGCCGCCGCTGCCGCTTCTGCGGCCAGCATCCCGCTTTTCATCGCGGTGTGGCTGCCCTTGATCCGCGGCACATTGACGAACCCGGCCGAGCAGCCGATCAGCACGCCGCCGGGGAAATCGAGCTTGGGCACCGATTGCCAGCCGCCATCGTTGATCGCCCGCGCGCCGTACGAAACGCGGCGGCCGCCTTCAAGGATCGCGCGGATTTCAGGGTGCTGCTTCCAGCGCTGCAGTTCCTCGAACGGCGAGACGTACGGGTTGGAATAGTTGAGCCAGGTGACGAAGCCCAATGCGACCTGATTGTTCGCCTGATGATAGAGGAACCCGCCGCCGTTGGTGCCGGTTTCCGAAAGCGGCCAGCCCTGGGTGTGGATGACCCGGCCGGGCACGTGCTTGGCGGGATCGATATCCCACAGTTCCTTGATGCCAAGGCCGTAGATCTGCGGCTGGCTCTCATCGGCGAGCCCGAACTTTTCCTTGAGTTGTTTGGTTAGGTGTCCGCGCGCGCCTTCGGCAAACATCGTGTATTTGCCGTGAAGCTCCATGCCCTGCTGGTAATCGCTCTTGTGGCTGCCATCCTTGGCCACGCCCATGTCCTGCGTCGCCACGCCTTTGACCGAGCCGTCTTCGTTGTAGAGCACTTCGGACGCGGGGAAGCCGGGGAAGATCTCCACCCCCAGCCCTTCGGCCTGTTCGGCCAGCCAGCGGCACAGGTTGCCCAGACTGCCGGTGTAGCAACCTTTGTTGCTCATCAGCGGCGGCATCGGCCAATGCGGGATCGAGGTCTTCTTGGCGCTGCTCAGCACCCAATGCCAGTTGTCGGTCACCGGCGTTTCAGCCATCGGGCAGCCCGAGGTGCGCCAATCGGGCAGCAGTTCGTCGAGCGCCTTGGGATCGACCACCGCGCCCGAGAGAATATGCGCGCCCACTTCCGAGCCTTTTTCAAGCACGCAGACGGTGAGATCGGGATTGACCTGTTTGAGCCGGATCGAAGCGGCAAGGCCAGCCGGCCCGCCTCCGACGATCACCACATCATACGGCATCGATTCGCGTTCGCTCATCACCCTGGTCCACACCCTGTTGATCTGTTTTGTCAGGCAAACCCTTGATTGCTGGCACGGGGCAGGTCAAGACCGCACGGTGACTTTATCGAGCCCTTCGAACGGCGCTGCGCCGACCACCAGTGCCGCGTTCGCTGCTGCGGTGCAGTGGTGGCGCGATGCGGGGGTCGATTACAGCTTTGCCGATGAAGCCTCCTCGTGGCTGGCCGCGCCCGAAATCAAGGCTGCGGCAGCGCCGGCTGTCTACGTTGCGTCCAAGCCCCAAGCACCACCGCCCAAGCCGCTGATCGGCGGCGATCCATCACTCTGGCCACAGGATTTGGCGTCCTTCAAGACCTGGTGGATCGGCGAACCGTCACTCGACGGCGGGATGAACCAGGGCCGGATTGCCCCGCGCGGCGGCCAGAACGCGCAATTGATGATCCTGATCGACCAGCCCGAAGCCGAAGACGGCGAAGATCTGCTGACCGGACCGCTGGGCAATTTGCTCGGCGCGATAATTGCGGCGAGCGGCGTGGACCCGGCGCAAACCTATCTGGCGAGCCTGTTGCCGCGCCACATGCCGCACCCGGATTGGGGCGATCTTGCCGCGACCGGGCTGCCCGAATTGACCCGCCACCACCTTGCTCTGGCCGCTCCGCAGCGGCTGATCGGCTTCGGACGGCACGTTTCATCGCTGCTTGGCCACGATCCGGCGAAAACTGCTGATAGTTTTACCACTATTACGCATAGCCGTGGTGCAGTCCCGGCATTGATGGCGCCGGGCCTCGAAGACTTGATGGGGCGGCCACGGGTCAAGGCGCGGTTTTGGCAGACATTGCTTGACTGGCAACGCGCCTGACCGGGCGAGACGGACGGGACTGAGTTAAACGTGAAAGCAGGTTCGAACGCACGCAATCTCGCGGTGCTGCTGGCGATGGCCGGGGCGGCCATACCGCTGTGCGCCTCGGCCAACAGTGCCTCGGCCGAATACTTTGCCAGCCGCGCCAGCAACTCGTCGGTCCCGGCGCTGCTCAGCCAGGATGACCGCACCTATTACCGCGATCTGTTCGCAGCGATCGAAGGCGGCAACTGGGCCAAGGTCCAGACGATGTTCTTGGCGCGCCCCGATGGCCCGCTGCATCAGGTGGCACGCGCCGAATATTACACCGCCGCCGGATCACCCAAGATCGATCTCGATACGCTCAGCGGATGGCTCACCACCGGCGCGCAGCTGCCGCAGGCCGAGCAGATCCTGGCGATGGCGCAAAAGCGCGGCGGCACCGTGCTGCCCTCGTTGCCGCAACCGCGCAGCCTGACTTCGCTGCCCAGCCGCGCCAAGCGCATTCGCCCGCGCGATACCAATGACGGCACCATGCCGGGCGCGGTGGCCAGTGCGATCAACGGCCAGATCAAGAATGACAGCCCGGCGGGCGCCAAGGCGCTGCTTGACGGGATCGATACCCAGCTCTCGCAGCCCGCCCGCGCCGAATGGCGCAGCAAGATCGCCTGGTCGTTCTACATCGAGAACGATGATGTCTCGGCTTATGCGCTGGCGCAGACCGCGCAAGGCGGCAGCGGACCGTGGGTTGCCGAAGGCTGGTGGATCGCGGGCCTTTCCGCCTGGCGGATGGACGATTGCACTGGCGCGGCCGACGCCTTCGCGCGCACCGCGGTCCAGTCCGAGAATTCCGAGCTGACCGCGGCTGCGTACTATTGGCAGAGCCGCGCGCTGGTCCGTTGCCGCCTGCCCGATCAGGCCGCCGCGCCGCTGCGCAAGGCCGCGCGGATGGACGAAACGCTGTATGGCATGCTGGCGATCGAGCAGCTCGGCAGCGCCGTTCCCAAGACGCACGAAGCGCCCGATTTCAGCCAGTCCGACTGGCAGCAACTGCGCGATGTACCCAATGTCCGCACCGCAGTTATGCTGTCCGAGATCGGTGAGGACGCACTGGCCGACGAAGTGCTGCGCCATCAGGCGCGGATCGGCGAGCCCGCGCAGTATCAGCCGCTCTCGCGCCTCGCGCGCAGCCTGGGTGTGCCGGCGACCCAGCTGTGGATGGCCTATAATGTGCCGTATGGCGGCCAGCCCGAACCAGCGGCGCGGTTCCCCACGCCCAAGTGGACCCCGGTCACTGGGTGGAAGGTCGATCCGGCGTTGGTCTATGCACACACGCTGCAGGAATCGGTGTTCCGCACCGGCGCGACCAGCCAGACCGGGGCCAAGGGCCTGATGCAAATCATGCCCGCCGCCGCGCGCGATCATGCTGGCGAACTGGGCGTGGCGGGGACGGCCAGCGACCTGGCCAAGCCCGAAGTCAACCTCGCCTTCGGGCAGCAGCACTTGCAGATGCTGCGCGATTCGTCGGGCACGCAGGGCCTGCTGCCCAAGGTCATGGCCGCCTATAACGCCGGGCTGGTCCCCGTCACCCGCTGGAATACCGAGATCAAGGACAAGGGCGATCCGCTGCTGTGGATCGAATCTGTGCCGTACTGGGAGACACGCGGCTACGTGAACATCGTGATGCGCAGCTACTGGATGTATGAGCGGCAGGCCGGCGGCCCTTCGGACAGCCGCATGGCGCTGGCGCAGGGGATGTGGCCCACCTTCCCCAACATGAGTGGCAGCCTTGCGGTGCGCATACGGCCCGACGGCACGGTGCTGCGTGGCCGTTGATCTGAGCCGAACGTTCAAGCCAATCCGCATCGCGGTATTGACCGTTTCGGACACCCGCACCTTTGCTGATGACACTTCGGGCGACTTGCTGGTGGAACGGATCAAGGCCGCCGGGCACAACCTTGCCACCCGCGCGATCGAACGCGACGATCCCGCCGCGATCGCCAGCCGCCTCAACACCTGGATCGATGAACGCCTGTGCGATGCGGTGATCACCACCGGCGGCACCGGCCTGACCGGCCGCGATGTTACCCCCGAAGCGCTCGACCGGATCAAGGACAAGGACATTCCCGGCTTTGGCGAGCTGTTCCGCTGGGTCTCGTACCAGACCATCGGCACCTCGACCGTGCAAAGCCGCGCCTGCGCGGTGCTGGCGCGCGGGGTCTACATCTTCGCCTTGCCCGGCTCGAACGGCGCGGTGAAGGATGGCTGGGACGCGATCCTCGCCGAGCAACTCGATAGCCGCAACCGGCCGTGCAACTTCGTCGAATTGATGCCGCGACTTAGGGAAGTTTGATACAATCAAGGTCCTCTCCATTTTCGCCGAATGGCGCAAATGGGGAGGTGGCCGGCCCATCGGGCCAGACGGAGGGGTATCGACGCCAGCCCAGAGGACCTGTTGGGTTGCAATTTCGTTCCACTTATGTTCTAAATCGGCAATGCCCGCCCTCCCCCCGACTCACGGCCGCGGAGCCCCCACCGCGCATGTCCCGCAACGCTTCGGACTGAACGCGCGCGAGGCCGATCCGGACTGGCTCGACGAACGCGAAGCCATCGATGGCCCAGCTCCCAAGCTGCGAACTACCGTGACCGAAGAGCACGCCCGCACGATCATCAGCTTCAACCAATCGCCCGACATCCCGTTCGACCGTTCGATCAACGCCTATCGCGGCTGCGAGCATGGCTGCGTCTATTGCTACGCGCGGCCGACTCATGCCTACCACGACCTGTCGCCCGGGCTCGATTTCGAAACCAAGCTGTTCGCCAAACCCAACGCCGCCGCGCTGCTGCGCGAAACGCTGGCCAAGCCCGGTTACAAACCCGCACCGATCGCGATGGGGACCAATACCGATCCCTACCAGCCGATCGAGGACCGCTACAAAATCACCCGCCAAGTGCTCGAAGTTTGCCTCGAAACGCGCCATCCCGTTACAATCACTACAAAATCTGCGCGAGTGACGCGCGATCTTGACCTGCTTGAGCCGCTTGCTGCACTGGGTCTGGTGGCTGTCGGCGTGTCCGTGACCAGTCTTGACCCCCGCTTGTCCGGTTTGCTCGAACCGCGCGCTTCGGCCCCGGCCAAACGGCTAGAGGCGCTGCGGCAACTGGTCCAAGCCGGCGTTCCCGCGCACATTTCGGTCGCTCCGGTGATCCCCTCGATCACCGACGAGTTCATCGAAGGCATCCTGCAGGAAGCCGCCGCGCGGGGGTCCGTTCGGCCAGCTGGATCATGCTGCGCCTGCCGCACGAGGTCGCCCCGCTGTTCCGCGAATGGCTGGGCGCGCACTTCCCCGACCGCGCCGACAAGGTTATGCACACCGTCCAGGCAATGCGCCACGGCAAGGATAATGACGCGGGCTTCTTTACCCGGATGAAGCCGCTGGGCACCTGGGCCGACCTGTTCCGCGCGCGCTTCCGGATCGCGACCAAGCGGCTCGGGATGAACGAGGACCGGCTCATGCTGGATTGCAGCAAGTTCATTAGGCCGAGCCCAGGGGGTCAGTTACAACTGCTCTGATTTCGAAACAGGGGAGTAGCTTGTAATGGCCACAACGCACCGACCACACGCCCGCATCGAGCACCGCAAGACCGAAGGTGTCGTCACCCGCAAGGGCGAACACAGCGGCTTTAACGGCTGGCTGGCGGTCAAGATCACAGACGTGGTGGGGACGATGTGGTGCGCCTATGCCTTCGCCGGGCTCGCGCTGATCAGCCTTCCCGCCGCGATTAAGGGCGGCACCGCGCCGCTGATCGCGTGGACCGCGCAGACCTTCCTGCAGCTCGTCCTGCTCTCGATCATCATGGTCGGACAAAAGGTGGCGGCGGCAGCATCGGACAAGCAAGCCTTCCAGACCTACCGCGATGCCGAAGCCCTGCTCGAGATCAGCGATGACCTCCACCGCCTGATCTCGCTCAACAACGCGATGACCGAGGAAATCCAGACCTTGGTGAAGAAGGGTTAGCCCCCAAACCGGATCAGCCGGCTATCCGCCACTGCTGCAGTGCGGTGCGGCACCACGTCGCGGATGTATTCCTCGTTGCGGACCATCTTCATGAAGGTGGCGCTATCGGGGTAGCCCATTACGAAAATCTCGTCCCATTCGCCTTCGGGACCGGTGACGACGCATTCGAACGGCGCCTCCCAGACCATCGCCGCGCCGTCATTGGCGACCACGCGCTGGAAGCCCTCCTTGTAGATCGCATAGGCTTCCTGCCCGGTCAGGCCCCGGCCGTGGTTCGGATGGCCTGCCGGATATTCGGCAAGCGCGCGAAACTTGATCAGGTTGAGCATGTGGATCGGCCTATCGCGCGGCAGATCCTTGAAGCGCTGCCAGTTTTCGCGGTCTGGATCGACATAGGCGGTCATCATCATTCCCCTCTGGCATCAATCTGGCGGCAGCGCCGAGTGCTGGCAAGCGGGAACCATGCCCCGCAACGCTCGTTTCGCTGCGCATACAGGAGGAATTGCCATGTCAGACGAACACATCACCACCACGACATCAGCTGATGGCAGCGTCAGCCACACCACGGTTTCGGGCGGCGGCAGCAGCGGCGGCTGGCTGATCGGCCTGATCGCGGTCGTGCTGCTGGGCTTCGGGATCTATTATTTCGCGATGCAGTCCAGCAGCTCGGCCCGCAAGGATAACGCAGTTGCCGCAGCAGCGAAGGACATCGGCAGCGCCGCCAAGGATGTCGGCAACGCCGCGCAGGACGCGGCGAGCACCGTAAAGAAGCCGTAAGCTGCCTCAATCGGGCAGTTTGTAATCGCGGAACCGCTCGCGCAGGTCTTTCTTGCTGACCTTGCCCGTGCCGCCGTGCGGGATCTCGTCCACGAACTCGACCGCGTCGGGCAGCCACCATTTGGCGACCGACGCGGCGAGGTGGGTCTTGATCTCATCACCGCACACCTCGAAGTCAGCTTTCTTGACCACCACCAGGATCGGGCGCTCATCCCAGCGCGGATGATAGATCCCGATCGCCGCCGCTTCGGCCACCGCGGGATGGCTCATCGCTGCGTTTTCAAGCTCGACCGAGCTGATCCATTCGCCGCCTGACTTGATCACGTCTTTGGTCCGGTCGGTCAGCTGCAAGGTGCCGTCGGGGTAGAGGATTGCGACATCGCCGGTGTCGAACCACTGTTCGTCGTCGGTCGCGTCAGCCTCGGCCTTGAAGTAGCGTTTGATCACCCACGGCCCGCGCACTTGCAATGCGCCAGACGTCTTGCCGTCACGCGGCAGGACCTTTTTGGGGTCATCGAGATCGACGACGCGCAGTTCGACCCCGAACGGCACCCGGCCCTGCATCAACTTGACCTCGACTTGTTCATCAAAGCTCAGATCGTCCCAGTTCCAGCACTTCGCGCCGGTCGTGCCGATCGGGCTGGTCTCGGTCATGCCCCAGGCGTGCGCGACGTTGACCCCGGCCTTCATCAGCCGCTCGATCATGAAGCGCGGCGCGGCCGACCCGCCGATGATTGCCTGACGCAAGGTGGGCAATGTCGTGCCGGTTGCGTCCATGTGTTGGAACGTCGCCAGCCACACCGTTGGCACTCCGGCCGAATGGGTCACCTTTTCGCGGTTCATCAGATCGCACAGCACCTTGGCGTCGTTGACCGCGCTGAACACAAATTTGATCCCCGCCGCCGCGCCGCCCCACGGCAGGCCCCAGCTCGCGGCATGGAACATCGGCACCACCGGCAGCATCACCGAGCGCGCATCGAGATCGAAAATCGCCGGCTGCACCGAAGTGATCGCGTGGAGCATGGTCGAGCGATGCTCGTACAATACGCCCTTGGGATTGCCGGTGGTGCCGCTGGTATAGCACAGCATGCAGGGATCGCGCTCGTCGCCGGTTGCCCATTCGGTAAAGCCATTTTCGGGGCCGATCCACGCTTCGAACTCGCCATTATCGAAGCAGATGTAGTGCTTGATGCTCGTCCACCGCGGCCTCATCCGGTCGATGATCGGCTGGAACGCGGCATCGTAAAGCAGCACCTGATCTTCGGCATGGTTGGCGATGTATTCCAGCTGGTCGTCGAACAGGCGGGGGTTGATCGTGTGGAGCACGCCGCCCACCCCGACCGCGCCGTACCAGCTGACCAGATGGCGCGAATGGTTCATCGCCAGGGTGGCGATCCGCTCGCCCGGCTGGACGCCCAGCTTGCGCAGCGCCTGGGTCATCTTCAGCGCATCGTGCCGCACCCCGGCCCAGGTCGTCACGCTTTCGCTGCCATCGGCCCAGCGCGAGACGATCTCGCGGGTGCCATGTTCGCGCGCGGCATGGTCGATAATCCGGGTTACCCGAAGGTCCCAGTCTTGCATTGCACCCAAGGTGTGCATCGCTCCCAGCATTCGGCTCTCCCGCTCGTCGCTTGCGTCAGGCGACCAGTCGGAGATTGGCTCCGCCGCGCCGCGCACTTAGCTGTACATTGGCAACCCCGGGCACGTTTGCCAAGCTTTCCGCAAGTTCGCCATCAAGCTGGAAATCGCGGCCCAGCCGGACGAGCTGTTCCTCGCCCCCGCCGGTGTGCAGCCGCGCCACCACTTCGCCGCGCCCATCGGCCCCGCCCACCAGCAGCAGCGCGAGATCAGCGAAGGCCTCGGGCCGCGTCACATCGAGCTTGAGCACCATGCTCGCCGCGCTCTTGACCTCGTCCAATGGCCGGGCGCTGCGCACGGTGACGCGCGGTGGTTCGTCGGGGCTCGGCGAATCGAGTTCGACCGTGAGCAGCAGGCAGGTCCCGTCCTTGGCCCACTGCAGCATCGGCTCCACCAGCGATTCCTCGAAGCAGGCGGCGCTGAACTGGCCCGAGCTGTCGGAGAAATCGGCGCGGATGAAGTCAGCCCCGCGCCGGGTCTTGCCGCGGTTCACGCTCTCGACCATCGCCGCCATCATCGCCTGCGCGCGCCCGCCCGCCGGCGCGCCACTTTCCATCAGACTGGCAAAGGTCCGCGCGCCATTGGCCGAGGCGACTGCGCGCCATTGTTCGACCGGGTGCGCGGCGAAGTAGAACCCGAAGTTCTCACGCTCCCGGGCCATCGTCTCGGGCTTAGACCAAGGCTCGGTCTCGACCAGCCGCAGCGTCGGCGCAGCATGATCCTCCCCGCCGAACAGACCGGCCTGCCCGCTCGAACGGCTGCGCGCTGCCTCGTCCGCCACCGCCAGCAGCATGTCGGCGTTGGCCATGACCTTGGCCCGGTTCGGCTCGATCACATCGAACGCTCCCGCCCCGGCCAGCCCTTCCAGCTGGCGTCGATTCATCGATCCGGCCGGAACGCGGCGGAACAGGTCTTCCAGACTTTCAAACCAGCCGCTCGCCTCACGCTCCGCATGCAGCGCATCCATCGCCTTTTCGCCGACGTTGCGGATGCCCGCGAGGGCATAGCGCACCTGGTAGCCATCATCGGTGCGCTCGACCGTGAATTCCGCCTCGCTGCGGTTGATGTCGGGCCCGGCCAGCGCAATCCCGCGCCGCCGCATGTCATCGACGTAGACCGCCAGCTTTTCCGACTGGTGCATGTCGAAACACATCGATGCGGCGTAGAATTCGTGCGGGTAATGCGTCTTGAGCCAGGCGGTCTGGTAAGACAGCAGCGCATAGGCCGCGGCGTGGCTCTTGTTGAAACCATAGCCCGCAAACTTATCGATCAAGTCGAACAGTTCGCCCGCCTTGGCCGCTTCGATTCCCGACGCTTCCTTGGCCCCGGCAATGAACCGCGCCCGCTGCGCGTCCATTTCTTTCTGGTCCTTCTTGCCCATCGCGCGGCGCAGCAAATCGGCATCGCCCAGCGAATAGCCCGCGAGGATCTGCGCGGCCTGCATGACCTGTTCCTGATAGACGAAAATCCCGTAGGTTTCGGCCAGGATCGCCTCAAGCTTGGGATGCGGGTACTCAATTGCCTCGGCGCCGTTCTTGCGCCGACCGAACAGCGGAATGTTGTCCATCGGGCCCGGCCGGTAAAGCGCGCCGATGGCAATGATATCGTTAAAATTGCTCGGCTTCACCGCAGCGAGGGCCCGGCGCATGCCTTCGGATTCGAGCTGGAACACGCCCACCGTGTCGCCCGCCTGGAGCAACCGGTAAACCTGCTCGTCATCCCACGCGAGCAGCGACAGATCGATCTCGATCTCGCGCTTCTGGAGCAGCTGCACCGCCTTCTTGAGCACCGAGAGGGTCTTCAGACCCAAGAAGTCGAACTTGATGAGGCCCGTGTCCTCGACATATTTCATGTCGAACTGGGTGACCGGCATGTCCGAACGCGGATCGCGGTAGAGCGGCACCAATTGCGCGAGCGGACGGTCGCCGATCACCACCCCGGCGGCGTGGGTTGAACTATTGCGCGGCAGGCCTTCGAGCTGCACCGCAAGGTCGATCAACCGCCGCACTTCATCGTCGGTATCGTAAGCCTGCTTCAGCTCCGAAACACCGTTGAGCGCGCGCGGCAACGTCCACGGGTCGGTCGGGTGATTGGGGATCATCTTGCACAGCCGGTCAACCTGGCCATAGCTCATCTGCAGGATACGGCCTGTATCGCGCAGAACGGCGCGGGCTTTGAGCTTGCCGAAGGTGATAATCTGCGCGACGTGATCCTCACCGTACTTGGCCTGGACATAGCGGATCACCTCGCCGCGGCGGGTTTCGCAGAAGTCGATATCGAAATCCGGCATTGAAACGCGCTCGGGGTTGAGGAAGCGTTCGAACAGCAACCCCAGTTTGAGCGGATCGAGATCGGTGATGGTCAGCGCCCAGGCGATCACGCTGCCCGCGCCCGAACCGCGCCCTGGCCCAACCGGGATGTCGCTATCCTTGGCCCACTTGATGAAGTCGGCGACGATCAGGAAGTAGCCGGCAAAGCCCATGGTGTTGATGACATTGGCTTCAAAATCGAGCCGGTCGAAATAGACCTGGCGCGCCTCCTCGGACATTTCGCCATAGAGCAGCAGCCGTGCTTCAAGGCCGGCGCGCGCGTCGTCGATCAGCATCTGATCTTCGCCCGCGCCGCCCTTGGCCAGGCTGGGCAGCAGCGCAGCGCGCTTGGGCGGCGCGTAGGCGCAGCGCTGGGCCACGACCAGCGTATTGGCCAGCGCTTCGGGCAAGTCGGCGAACAGTTCCGCCATCATCGGCGCGCTCTTGACCCAGGCCTGCGCGCTTGAGCGCGGGCGCTCGGCGGCATCCAGGTGCGTCGAATTGGCGATGCAGAGCATGGCATCATGCGCGGCGTGGAACTGCGGATCGCCGTAAGCCGCCGGGTTGGTCGCGACCAGCGGCAGATCGCGCGCATAGGCAAGGTCGATCAGCGCGTCTTCGGCGGCATCCTCGGCCGCTTCGCCGCGCCGGGCGATCTCGATATAGAGGCGGCCTGGGAACAGCGCTTCGAGCGTTTCGCAAGATTCGGTGGCGCTTTCGATTCGCCCTTCGGCCAGCAGCCGGACCAGCGCGCCTTCGCCCGCAGCGGTCAGCGCGATCAGCCCATCGGTGCGGCCTTCGAGGTCCGCCAGCGTGACATGCGGCTCAAGCTCGAGCGGGCGCTCGAGGTGTGCCTTCGAAACCAGATCGCACAGGTTCAACCACCCGGCATCGTTCTGTACAAAGAGCGCCAGCCAGTCGATCGGCCCGTCAAGACCGCGCCGCACCCCCAGCGTGACCCCGATGATCGGCTGGATCCCGGCATCGCGCGCCGCCCCGGCAAAGGCCATTGCGGCGTAGAGCCCGTTGCGATCGGCAATCGCGATGGCCGGAAAGCCGCGCTCTTTCGCCAGCTTGACCGCCGCCTTGGGTTCCACCGCCCCTTCGAGGAGCGAGTAGCTGGACAAGACGCGCAAAGGGACGAAGCCGGTGTGGGACATGGGCTCAAGGTTAGGCATTGGCGGCGGGATTCGCCATAGCTGAGGGAGCGGCTTTTCCACCGTCCCTCCACCAATGTTGTCGCATTTCACCTAGGCAACTGCGCGCGGATGTGGTCCATCTTTCGCAGCAAGGGTCGCGCCTTAAGTTTTCAGCCTCGGATGGGAGTCGAGAATGGATAATCCTTATGCAGCGCAAAGCGGCTTGATCGAACGGGCCAAGGCCATCCTGACCCAGCCTGACGAGACCTGGCCAAAGATCGCGGCGGAGCCGTCGTCACCGCGCGAAATTCTCATGCGCTATGCCCTGCCACTGCTGATCCTCGGCCCGATTGCTTCGTTCATCGGCGGGCAGCTGTTCGGGATCAATATCTTTTTCACGACGGTCCGGCCGGGGCTGGTTAGCGGCCTCACTTCGGCGGTCGTCAGCGTGGTCATCGGCGTCATCTCGCTGTTCATCACCGCCTGGATCGCCGACTTTCTGGCGCCGAAGTTCAAGGGCGTGTCTGACCGCACCGCAGCCTTCAAGCTGGTCGCCTACTCGATGACCCCGGCGTGGATTGCCGCGATCCTCGGGCTGTTCATGTCGGCTTCGATCGCGATGGTGATCGGCTTGATCTCGCTTTACGGGATCTATCTGTTCTACAAGGGCGCGACGCCCCTGATGAAGGTCCCGCAGGACCAGGTGCCGATCTACATGGTCGCGCTAGCAGTGGTGTCGATCGTACTTAGCATTATTGCCGGCGCGGTTGCGGCACGGGTGACCGGTCTGATGATGCCCAGCACTTCAATGATGGCGGAGGGCGACGTCAAGGCGACGATCCCCGGGATCGGGACGATCGATACCAGCAAGATCGATGCCGCCACCAAGCAGTTGCAGGCCGCCACCAACGGGCAGGTCAAGCCGATCGACAGTACGCAGCTACAGACGCTGTTCCCGGCCAGCCTCAATGGTTTCAACCGCACCGCAATGGAAGCCAACGCGATGGGTCAGATGGGGACCGAGGCCGAAGCGACCTACACCCTTGGCGACAAGTCGTTCCGGCTGAAGCTGGTCGATTCAAGCGGCCTTGGCGCGCTTGCTGGGATCGGCGGCGCGATGGGCGTCACCCACAGCCAGGAAGATGCTGACGGCTATGAGCGGACCAATACCGTCGACGGCCAGATGCAGATCGAAAAGTGGAACAACAAGAACCACGACGGCAGCTTCACCCAGCAAGTCGCCAGCCGCTTCATGATCACTGCCGAGGGCGAAGCTGACAGCATCGACCAGCTCAAGTCGGCCGTGGCGGCGATCGATCAGGGCAAGCTGGCCTCGCTGGCGAAGTAATCCTCCCCCACTGGGAGGATTTACAGCAGCTTCTCGATGTCCTTCCCAAGGCTCTCCGGCTTGTCGGTCGGGGCGTAGCGGCGCACCACCTTGCCGTCGCGGCCGATCAGGAACTTGGTGAAGTTCCACTTGATCGCCTTGGTCCCCATGAGGCCCGGGGCCTCGCTTTTGAGCCAGCCGTAGAGCGGAGTCTCGCCGGCACCGTTGACTTCGACTTTCGCCATCAAGGGAAAGCTGAGCCCGAAGTTGACCTTGCAGAACTCCGCGATCTCATCCGCGCTGCCCGGCTCCTGGCCGCCGAACTGGTTGCACGGGAAGGCCATGACTTCGAAGCCTTGATCCTTGTACTTCTGGTACAGCGCCTCAAGTCCGTCGTACTGCGGGGTGAAGCCGCACTTGCTGGCAGTGTTGACCACCAGCACGACCTTGCCCAGCTTGTCGGCCAGGTTTTCGTCCTTGCCGCCGGGCTTGGTGGCGGAGAAATCGGCGATGGTGGTCATGAAAGGACTCCTTCGTACAAGCGCACCACGCGGTCCATCCGCGCGGCGAGGCGTTCGTTGTGAGTGGCGACCAGCGCGGCGCTGCCGGTGCCGCGGACCAGTTCGAGAAACTGCGCCAGCACCTTGTCGGCAGTGGCCTCGTCAAGGTTGCCGGTGGGCTCGTCAGCCAGCACCAGCGCGGGCTTGTTCGCGAGCGCGCGGGCCACCGCGACCCGTTGCTGCTCGCCGCCCGAAAGCTGGCTGGGCCGGTGATCGAGCCGTTCGGCCAGGCCCAGCGCGCCGAGCAATTCTTCGGCCCGCACCTTTGCCGCCCCGCGCTCGGTTCCCGCCACCAGCTGCGGCAGGACTACGTTCTCGGCGGCGTTGAAATCGGGCAGGAGGTGATGGAACTGGTAGACGAAGCCGATCCGGTCGCGCCGCAAGGTGGTGCGCTCGTCGCTGCTGAGCGCCGTGGCATCGGTGCCGGCGATCTCGATCTTGCCGCCAAACCCGCCTTCGAGCAGACCGACCGCCTGCAGCAGGGTCGACTTGCCCGAACCCGACGGCCCAAGCAGCGCGACAACTTCGCCCGGCTGCACGGTCAGGTCCACCCCTCGCAGCACGTCGATCCGCACCCCGCCTTGCTCAAAGCTGCGGGTCAGGCCGGTGAGCTTGATGACCGGATCACTCATAGCGCAGCACCTGCACCGGATCGGTGCTCGCCGCCTTGAACGCCGGGTAAAGCGTCGCAAGGAAGCTGAACATCAGCGCCATCAGGCAGATCACGGTGATCTCCACCGGGTCGCTGCGGCTGGGCAGTTCGGTGAGGAAGCGGATCGAGGGATCCCACAGGTTCTGCCCGGTGATGAGCTCGACGAACCGCACCACGCCCTGGCGGAAGAACAAGAAGATGAAGCCAAG
>JANYEY010000093.1 GCA_025359685.1 Sphingomonadaceae bacterium
TGCCTTCCGCTGCAAAGTTAATGTTGGTTCCGCCTGGTCGCCGATGGTCGGTCCAACCTTGCTTCATTTCGGCTTCGGGAAAGAGGAATCCGATCCTGCCGTTCGGCGTGTCGACAAAACATCGCCTCGCTTCGATCCAACAGAAGAGTAATTCGAGAGACGGCGGTAGCGCCATCCCCGCACACAGAGTCGGGCCAATCTGTTGGCCCAGCACGGAGTGTTCGCGAGGTTTGTGCACCCCAAAGATGTTGGCGATCAAGTGCAGCACGTTATTCCCCCAACAACACCCCGCGCCCCACATCCCTGGCATTCACCGCGCCAGTAAGCCCCAGCGCCGTGCGCATATCCTGCTTGTACAGCCCGAGCATCCGCGTCAGCGAGGCCTCGCCGCCCGCCGCCAAGGCCATCACCCACGGCCGCCCGACCAGCGCGGCTTTGGCGCCCAAGCCCAGCGCCTTGACCAGATCCTGCCCGGAGCGAATTCCGCCATCGACCAGCAGCGTGGTCTGGCTCCCCACCGCGTCAGCAATCCGGGGCAGCATGCTCGCGGTCGAGGCGGCACCATCCAATTGCCGCCCGCCGTGGTTGGAGACGATCATCCCGTCCGCGCCGATTGCCACCGCCTGCTTGGCATCGGCCACGTCGAGAATGCCCTTGAGCACGAGGTTGCCCTGCCACACCCCGCGCAGCCACTCGATGTCCTTCCACGTTACCGAGGGATCGAATTGGCTGCCGGTCCAGTGCAGGTAATCGCGCGGGTTCTTGCTCTGCTTCACATAGCGCGCGAGGTTGCCAAAGCCGTGCGGGCCGCCGCGCAAACCGACGTCGATCGCCCAGCGCGGGTGCAGCGCATAGTCGAGCGCGCCTGAGCGGAAATTGCCCCAGCGGCCGAGCCCGCCGGCCATGCCGTTGCGGATGTCGCGATAGCGGGTGCCGAGGATCGCAAGGTCGATGGTGAAGGCGAGGGTGCGCACGCCGGCTGCCCAGGCGCGGTCGAGGATTTCCTGCACGATCCCGCGGTCTTTGAGCATGTAGAGCTGGAACCAGAACGGTTTGTCGCCGGTCGCGCCGAGTTCTTCCATCGTGCAGATGCCGACGGTCGAGAGGCAGAACGGGATACCTGATTTGTCCGCCGCGCGCTTGGCCTGAACCTCGCCGCGGCGCGCGCTCATCCCGCCCATGCCGATTGGGGCGAGCACCAAGGGCATGGCCAGTTTTTCGCCGAATAGCTCAACCGAACAGTCCAAACTGGAGGCGTCGACCAACACCTTCTGGCCCAGCCGGACAGCCTCCCAGTCAGCTGTATTACTGCGCAAGGTCACCTCCGCGCCCGCGCCGCCGTCATAGTAATCGAACAGGAAGCGCGGCAAGCGGCGTTCCGCCCCGCGCCGGTAATCGGCAAAGCTTGCGGGCAGGAGGTTGAGCGACTCGCCCACTACAGCAGCGCCTCGATCAGCCTCGGTCCCTTCACCGCCAGTGCATCCTTCAGCGCCGCGTGAAAGCCTTCCGCCGTATCGACCCGCACCGCCGGCACGCCCATGCCTTCGGACAATTTCGACCAGTTGATTGCCGGGTTGGTGAGGTCGAGCATCGACAGCGCCTTGGGCCCGGGGTTCTGCACGCCGACCCGCATCAGCTCGATATTGAGGATCGCGTAGCTGCCGTTGTTGAGGATCACCGTGGTCACGTCGAGCTGCTCGCGCGCCATCGTCCACAGCGCTTGCAGCGTGTACATGCCGCCGCCATCGGCCTGCAGCGCGATCACCTTGCGGTCCGGACAAGCAACCGCCGCGCCGACCGCGAGCGGCAGGCCCTGGCCGATCGCGCCCCCGGTCAGCTGGAGCCAGTCATGCTGCGCCGCGCCGCCGCACATGGCATAAGAGGCCGCGCCAGAGGTCGCGCTTTCGTCCGAGACGATGCAGTTGGTGGGCAGCAATTCGGCCAGCACCGCGCCGAGGTTGGCCGAATTGAGCTTGCCCGGTTCCCACGGGAACTGGGTTGGGGCTTGCACCAGTGCGGGCTCAGCCGGGGCCGCCAGCGCATCGGCCAAGGCACCCAGCGCCGCCGCCGCATCTTCGCGCATCGAGGCGAGCCGGACCAGCGTCGCACCCGGCGGCGATAGCCAGCTGGGTTTGCCCGGATAGGCGAAGAACGACACCGGTGGCTCGCTGCCGCAGAACACGATGGTCTTGAACTCGGCCAGATAGGCCTCGGCCTGTTCACCGAAATAGGGCAGCTTTTCAGTCGCGACCCGGCCTGCGCCGCGCTGGTGACGGGCGGCGAAAGTCTCGGTGATCAGCCGCGCGCCGGTCGCCGCGGCGATCCGCCCGGCCTGAACCAGCACATCGGCGCGCAGGGCCCGGCCGCCGAGGAACAGCGCCTTGGGGCCTTCGCCTTGCAGTGCGGCAGCTGCGGCGGCGACGGCTTCGGCAGGGGCCTTGGCGGTCGCAGGCAACACCGGCACCGCGACCTTGGCCGCACCTTCGCTCCACGCATGATCGGCGGGCACCACGACCGTGGCGATCTTACCGGGGTAGCTCTGCGCCATGGCGAAGGCCTCGGCCCCCGCATGGGCCAAATCCTGCGGCGATTTCGACACCCGGACCCAGTCCGACATCGGCCGGGCCACGCCCAGCGCATCGGAAGTCAGCGGCGCATCGTAATGCAGGTGATAGGTCGCATGATCGCCGACCATATTGATGATCGGGCTGCCCGCACGCCGCGCATTGTGGAGGTTGGCCAGGCCATTGCCCAGCCCCGGGCCAAGGTGCAACAGCGTCACCGCGGGCTTGTCAGCCATCCGGCCGTAACCATCCGCCGCGCCGGTCACCACGCCTTCGAACAGCCCCAATATGGCGCGCATCCCGTGCTGGCGATCAACCGCCGCAACCAGCTGCATTTCCGATGTGCCGGGGTTGGCGAAGCAGACTTCGACCCCGCAATCGCTCAATGTCCCGATAAAGGCTTCGGCCCCGTTCATGCGTTCGTTCTCCCTGTCCGGCGAAGGTAACGCCGGGCGGGACTTGCGCAAGGCTCTAGTCGTCGGCCTTGGTATAGGCGGGCAGGCTCAGCCCTTTGGCGATCGCCATCCCGCGCAGACTGAACCCGGCGAGCGCGGCGAGCGGCCAGACCAGTTCGCGAGGGGCCCCCAGCGTCTGCCCCAGCGCGCATAGCCCGGAAGACAGCGCCGCGGCGGTCACGTAAATTTCGGGCCGCATGATGATCGACGGCCGCCCAGCGAGCACATCGCGGATAATCCCGCCGACGCAGCCGGTGATCACTCCCATCAGCATCGCCGGGACCAGCGGCAAGCCAAACGCCAGTGCCTTGGCAGTGCCGAGCACGGTATAAAACGCCAGTCCCGCCGCATCGGCCCATTCGAGCAGCTTGCCCTCCCACCACTTGCGCGGGGTAAACCAAGCGGCGAGGGCAACGCCGAGGCACACCGGCGCGACCCACGGATCGCGCACCCAGAACACCGGCGCGCCGATCAGCAGATCACGCACCGACCCGCCGCCGACCCCGGTGACCAGTGCGAAGAAGCTCATCGTCACAAAGGTCTGCCGCAGCCGCGCAGCGAGCAACGCGCCAGTCAGCGCGAAGACTGCGGTACCGGCGAGGTCCAGTATCGCAGGAATTTGCGGGATGTCGGCCATCCCTGGCCTATTCTTCGATCAGTTCTTCAAACCGGGTCTTGAGCGCGAGGATGCGCTGGGCGGCTTCGGTGTAGGTTGCAACTTCATCGCGGCGGGTGTTGCCGCGCGCTTCCTTGGCGGCTTCGACATAGCCTTCCATATCGGCGTCGAGCGCATCGACGATCATCTCGAGCTCGTCTTGATTCAGTTTGATGGTCACGGTGTCGGCCATGAAATAGTCCTTGATTCAGATGTGAATGGGTTTGCCGGTCACCGCCATCGCGGCTTCCTTGATCGCCTCGCTGTGGGTGGGGTGCGCGTGGCTGGTGTAGGCAATGTCTTCGGATGTGGCACCGAATTCCATCGCGATGCAGGCCTCGGCGATCATCGTGCCCGCAACGCTGGCGATGCACCACACGCCGAGCACGCGGTCGGTCTTGGCATCGGCGATGATCTTGACGAAGCCGTCGGGCTCATGGTTGGTTTTGGCGCGGCTGTTGGCGAGCATCGGGAACTTGCCAACCTTGATTTCGCCCAGCTCCTTGGCCTGATCTTCGGTCAGGCCGACCCCGGCGAATTCGGGCCAGGTATAGACCACCCCGGGGATCACCGCGTGATTGACGATGCCGGTCAGGCCCGCGATGTTTTCAGCCACCGCGATGCCTTCGTCCTCGGCCTTGTGTGCGAGCATCGGGCCGGGGATGACGTCGCCGATGGCCCATACGCCGGGAACCGAAGTGCGCAGGTCATGGTCGGTTTCGATCTGCCCGCGCGCATTGGGGGCCAGCCCGATCGCATCGAGGCCGAGACCTTCGGTGTTGGGGCGGCGGCCGATCGAGACCAGCACGCAATCGGCTTCGAGCGTTTCACTCGCGCCGCCCGCAGCGGGTTCGAGCGTCAGCGTGGCCTTGCTGCCCTTGACCGTGACGCCAGTCACCTTGGTGCCGAGCCGCAGCGCCATGCCCTGCTTTTTGAAGATCTTGGCGGCTTCCTTGCGCACGTCCATGTCCATGCCGGGAAGCAGCTGATCGAGGAATTCGACCACGATCACTTCCGCCCCAAGCCGCCGCCAGACCGACCCCAGTTCCAGCCCGATCACCCCGCCACCGATCACCACCATCCGCTTGGGGACCTTGGGCAGTTCGAGCGCGCCGGTCGAATCGACCACGACCTTCTGATCGACCGTAACGCCGGGCAGGGGGGTAACGCTCGAACCGGTTGCAATCACAATGTTCTTGGCACGGAAGGACTTGCCGGCGACCTCCACGGTGTCGGCGCTGGTGAATTTCGCATATCCCTTGAGCCAATCGACCTTGTTCTTCTTGAACAGGAACGCGATCCCGCCGGTCAGTTGCTTGACCGCATCGAGCCGCTGCGCGTGCATTGCGGGAAGGTTGAGCTTGGGCGTGACCTCAACTCCCATCATGGCCATAGTGCCATTGGCGGCCGCATCGAAATACTCCGACGCATGAAGCATCGCCTTGCTCGGAATGCACCCGACGTTGAGGCAAGTCCCGCCCAGCGTCTCGCGGCCTTCGACACACGCGGTCTTGAGCCCCAGCTGCGCCGCACGGATCGCCGCGACATAGCCGCCGGGACCGGAACCGATGATCAGGACGTCGTAATCGTAGTCAGCCATTGGTCAGGTCCTCAAAGGTCGATCAGCAAGCGTGTCGGATCCTCGATCGCTTCTTTGATGGTCTTGAGCGCGGTTACCGCCTCGCGCCCGTCGATCAGGCGGTGGTCGTAGCTTAGCGCGAGGTACATCATCGGGCGGATCACGATCTGGCCATCGCGGACCACCGGGCGATCTTCGATGCGGTGCAGGCCAAGCACGGCGCTCTGCGGCGGGTTGATGATCGGGGTGGACATCAGCCCGCCGAACACGCCGCCGTTGGAGATGGTGAAGGTCCCGCCCTGCATATCGGCCAGCGTCAGGCTGCCGTCCTTGGCGCGGCGGCCGAGGTCGCCGATTGCCTTTTCGATCTCGGCAAAGCCCATGGTGTCGATGTTCCGCACCACCGGCACGACGAGGCCGTTGGGGGCCGAGACCGCGACCGACAGGTCGACGTAGGGGAAGTAGACGATCTCATCGCCCTGGATCTGGGCGTTGACGCTGGGGAAGTCCTTGAGCGCGAGGCAGGCGGCTTTGGCGAAGAAGCTCATGAAGCCGAGCTTGACGCCGTGCTTCTTTTCGAACGCGTCCTTGAACTTGTCGCGCGCGGCGATCACCGCCGACATATCGACATCGTTGAAGGTGGTGAGCAAGGCGGCGGTGTTTTGCGCTTCTTTGAGCCGCTTGGCGATCGTCTGGCGCAGGCGGGTCATCTTGACGCGCTCTTCGCGGCGTTGACCTGGCGCGGGGGCTTCGACAGGCTCAGCCTGGGCGGGGGTTGAGGTTGCCGGTGAAGGTGCGGCCAGCTTGGCGCTGGCCGCAGCAACCACGTCTTCCTTGGTCAGACGGCCATCCTTGCCGGTGCCCTTGATGCTCGCGGGGTCGATCCCGGCTTCGAGCACCGCACGGCGCACCGCGGGGGAGAGCGAGGTGGCGGCATCGCTGGCGGCGCTCTTGGCCAGAGCGGCTTCGGGCGCGGGTTTGGTGTCGGCAGACGGCGCGGGTTCCGCGTCTTTGCGCACCGCGACCGGTTCGGCCCCAGCGGCGGGCGAGCCGTCCTCAATTGTGGCGATCACCGCGCCGACCGCGACGTTGTCACCGACCTTGACGAGCTGTTGGCCCATCACCCCGGCGACCGTGGCGTTGACCTCGATCGCGACCTTGTCGGTTTCAAGGCTGGCAATCGGCTCGTCGAGCGCAACCGCTTCTCCGGGCTGCTTAAGCCATTCGCCGATGGTCGCTTCGGCGACCGATTCGCCCAGTACGGGGACTTTAACTTCAGTTGACATGATGCTGGTTCCTCAGGTCTTTTTCCTGCGGCGGATTTCGGAGCGAACTGACAAGCCGAGCGCGTCGGCAACCAGTGCGCCCTGTTCGGAAGCATGGCGCGTGGCGAGGCCGGTGGCGGGCGATGCGCTGGCGTTGCGTCCGGCATAGCGCGGGCGGGTGACCGGCGCCTTGGCCGCGATCAGCGATTCTTCGATGAACGGTTCGACGAAGAACCACGAACCGTTGTTGCGCGGTTCTTCCTGGCACCAGACCACGTCTTCGAGGCTAGGCATGCGCGCCAGCCGCGCCGCCAGCGGCTCGCCCGGGAAGGGGTACAGCTGCTCGAGCCGGACGATCTGGGTGTCGGTCATCTCGGCTGCATCGCGCGCTTCCATCAAGTCATAGGCAACCTTGCCCGAGCACAGGATCACGCGCTTGGTCTTGGCGTCCTCAGACCCATTGCGGTCCGACAGGATCCGCTTGAAGTGCGCCTGGCCGATGAACTCCTGCGCTTCGCTCTTCGCCATCGGATGGCGCAGCAACGACTTGGGGCTCATGATCACCAAGGGCTTGCGGAACGGGCGGTGCATCTGCCGGCGCAGCACGTGAAAGTAGTTGGCCGGGCTGGTGATGTTGCAGACCTGGATATTGTCCTGCGCGCAGAGCTGCAGGAACCGCTCGAGCCGCGCCGAACTGTGTTCCGGACCCTGACCTTCGTAGCCATGCGGCAACAACAGCACGAGGCCGTTGGCGCGCAGCCACTTCGATTCCGAGCTCGCGATATATTGGTCGATGATGATCTGCGCGCCGTTGGCAAAATCGCCGAACTGCGCTTCCCACAGCACCAGGCTCTTGGGATCGGCGCTGGCATAGCCGTATTCGAAGCCAAGCACGCCGTATTCTGAAAGCGTGCTGTCGTGCACTTCGAACCGCCCATGCGGCACGGTCGAGAGCGGCACATACTTATGCTCATCGGTCTGGTCGACCCACACCGCGTGTCGTTGGCTGAAGGTGCCGCGGCCCGAATCCTGGCCCGACAGGCGCACGTTGAAACCTTCCGAACACAGGCTGCCGAACGCCAGCGCCTCGCCCGTCGCCCAATCGAACCCGGCGCCGCTGGTGAACATCTCGCGCTTGGCGTCGAGCACCCGGCCGAGCGTCTTGTGGATGGTCAGGCCTTCGGGGACCGTGGTCAGCGTGCGGCCGAGACTGTCGAACAGCTTGGCCTCGATCCCGGTGTGGATGTTGCGCCGCGCGGTTTCGGGGTCGGCGGGCTTGTTGAGCCCGGTCCAGCGCCCGGCGAACCAGTCGGCCTCATTGGCCTTGTAGCCCTTCGACGCTTCAAACTCAGCCTCAAGCACCGCGACGAAGCGCATCGCTTCTTCGTCGGCCCAATCCTTGCCGATCACGCCTTGCTCGGTCAGCCGCGCGGAATATAGCGCGCTGACCGGCGGATGGGCGCGGATCTTCTGGTACATCAGCGGCTGGGTGAAGCCGGGCTCGTCGCCCTCATTGTGGCCGAAGCGGCGATAGCACCACATGTCGACCACGATATCGCGCCCGAAGGTCTGGCGGTAATCGATCGCGAGCTTGCAGGCGAAGGTCACCGCTTCGGGATCGTCGCCGTTGATGTGGATGATCGGGGCCTGGATGCCCTTGGCTACGTCCGACGGGTAAGGCGAGCCGCGCGAAAACTGCGGGCTGGTGGTGAAACCGATCTGGTTGTTGATCACGAAGTGGATGCACCCGCCGGTGTTGTAACCCTTGACGCCGGAGAATCCGAAGCATTCCCACACGATGCCCTGGCCCGCGAAAGCCGCATCGCCGTGTATCAGCACGGGCAGCACGGTCTTGTGCTTGTCCTTGCCGATATCGTCACGGAACACCTGCTGCGCGCGGGCCTTGCCCAGCACGATCGGGTCCACCGTTTCGAGGTGGCTGGGGTTGGGGACCAGGCTCATGTGCACCTTGATCCCGTCAAATTCACGGTCGGTGCTGGTGCCGAGGTGATACTTGACGTCGCCCGATCCGCCGACGTCCTCGGGGTTGGCGGTGCCGCCCGAAAATTCGTGGAAGATCACGCGGTATGGCTTGGCCAGCACGTTCGCGAGCACGTTGAGGCGGCCGCGGTGGGCCATGCCGTAGACGATCTCTTTAACCCCGCGCGAGCCGCCGTACTTGATCACTGCCTCAAGCGCCGGGATCATCGATTCGCCGCCATCGAGCCCGAAGCGCTTGGTCCCGACGTACTTGCGGCCGAGGAACTTTTCGTACTGCTCGCCGCGGATCACCGCACCGAGGATCGCCTTCTTGCCCTCAGGGGTAAAGTCAATCGACTTGTCGCCGCCCTCGATCCGGTCCTGCAGGAAGCGGCGTTCCTCCACGTCGGAAATGTGCATGTATTCAAGGCCGACCTTGCCGCAATAGTTGCGCTTCAGGATATCGACCAGCTCGCGCACCGTGGACCATTGAAGCCCCAGCGTGCCGCCGAGGTAAACCTTGCGGTCAAGCGCCGCGCCCGAAAATCCGTGGTATTCGGGGCTGAGATCGACCGGCAATTCCTGCTTGGCGAGGCCGAGTGGATCGAGATCGGCGGCAAGGTGCCCGCGCACGCGATAGGTGCGCACCAGCATCATCGCGCGGATCGAATCTCCCGCGGCTTCCTCGATCCCTTTGGCGTCGATCGGTGCACCGGCTTTCGCCGCGGCAGCCTTGATCGCCACCTGCATCGCGGTGGGGTCCATCGCTTGCGTGAAGTCGTCTTCCGCAGTGCGCCAGTTTGGGCGCGCCCATGACGGACCCGGTTGGGGGTCGTGTGGGAGGAAATCGTGAAGTTCGTTACCCATGCTGGTCATCCTGGGGAGAAAATGTTGCAGTTCCGGGCCAATGCGACCTGCGCATTAGCCCGGAGCCGCGATCAGGCGAGTTCCTTGAGCAGCGCGTCTAGCGTGGTGCCAAGTTCGCTGGGTGAATTCGAAACGCGGATGCCCGCAGCTTCCATCGCCGCGATCTTGTCTTCGGCGCCGCCCTGACCGCCAGAGACGATCGCTCCGGCATGGCCCATGCGGCGGCCCGGAGGCGCGGTGAGCCCGGCGATGAACCCGACCATCGGCTTCTTGCGCCCGCGCGCGGCTTCGTCGCGAAGGAACTGCGCGGCTTCTTCTTCGGCCGAGCCGCCGATTTCGCCGATCATGATGATCGACTTGGTCGCATCGTCGGCGAGGAACAGCTCGAGCATGTCGATGAAGTTGGTCCCGTTGACCGGATCGCCGCCGATCCCGACCGCAGTGGTCTGGCCAAGCCCGATCTGGGTGGTCTGGAACACGGCTTCATAGGTCAGCGTGCCCGAGCGCGAGACCACACCGACCGACCCGGCCTTGAAGATCGAACCGGGCATGATCCCGATCTTGCATTCGTTGGGGGTGAGCACGCCGGGGCAGTTGGGGCCGATCAGGCGGCTGGTGGTGCCGACAAGCGCGCGCTTGACCCGGACCATGTCGAGCACCGGGATGCCTTCGGTGATGCACACGATCAGCTCGATCCCGGCGTCGATCGCCTCAAGGATCGCATCGGCCGCGCCCGGAGGCGGGACGTAGATGCAGCTGGCGGTTGCGCCGGTAGCGGCGCGCGCTTCGGCCACAGAGTCGAATTGCGGCAGCCCGATGTGGACCTGCCCGCCTTTGCCCGGCGTAACCCCCGCCACCATCTGCGTCCCGTAATCGAGCGCGGCCTGGGTGTGAAAGCTGCCGGTCGCGCCGGTCATGCCCTGGGTGATGACCTTGGTGGCCTTGTTGATCAGGATGGACATATCAAAAAGCCTCAATCTTTAAATAGTGGGGTCGGTTCGCCGTTAGAGGCGAGTTTCAAGCATTTTGGATCTCAAAAACCGGAACAAGAGGAAAGCTATGGCAATTGCTGAAAAGTTCCATGCGACCGGTGTGATTTTGGTCGCGGAGAGTGCAACATAGCTCCATGCCAACCCCTGCACGACCCAAAGCAGAACGGCTACAGGCCGCGCGACTAGGTAGAACATCCCCGCAAAGAACGCCGGCCCTACGAGTGCAACAAAGTCGCCGGAGCTAATCAAACCAGCGAACCATCAATCGCCCGGCACGCCGTCAGCAGTTCCTTCACCGCGTCGACGCTGACTTGCAGCCCGGCCTTGTCCTCGGCGTCGAGTTCGATCTCGATCACCTTTTCCACACCGCCCGCGCCGATCTGGACGGGCACGCCGACGTAAAGCCCGTCGAGTCCATATTGCCCGCTGACATGCGCGGCGCAGGGGAGGATGCGCTTCTGGTCGCCTAGGTAAGCTTCGGCCATCGCGATGCCGCTGGCGGCAGGCGCGTAGAACGCCGAGCCGGTGCCGAGCAGCGCGACGATCTCACCGCCGCCGCCGCGGGTGCGCTTGACGATCGCGTCGATCTTGTCCTGCGAAGAAAGCCCCATCTTGACCAGGTCAGGCACCGGGATGCCGTTGACGGTGGAGTAGCGCACCACCGGGACCATCGTATCGCCGTGGCCGCCGAGCACGAAGGTGTTCACATCGCGCACCGAAACCGCAAATTCGTCGGCGATAAAGTGGCTCAACCGCGCTGAATCGAGCACGCCCGCCATGCCGACCACCATGTGATGCGGCAGGCCCGAAAATTCGCGCAGCGCCCAGACCATCGCGTCCAAGGGGTTGGTGATGCAGATCACGAAAGCGCCAGGAGCGTTGTTCTTGATCCCTTCGCCGACCGCCTTCATCACCTTGAGATTGATGCCGAGCAGATCGTCGCGGCTCATCCCCGGCTTGCGGGCGATCCCGGCGGTGACGATGATCACGTCCGCGCCGGCGATGTCCTTGTAATCGTTCGATCCGGTGATCTTGGCGTCGAAGCCTTCAACCGGTCCGCACTGCGACAGATCGAGCGCCTTGCCCTGCGGCACGCCTTCGACCACGTCGAACAGGACGATATCGCCCAATTCCTTCTGCGCGGCGAGGTGAGCGAGCGTTCCGCCGATGTTGCCGGCGCCGATCAGGGCAATTTTCTTGCGAGCCATAGTGAAGACGGGTCCTTCCACGAACGCGGGATCGGCAAACGGCGTAAGGATAGGCCCATGAATCCCGCGAGGAGCAAGGGCCGCCCGATGAACAGCCGTGGCCCTAAGCCGGGAAAAGCCCGATTGCAAGGCGGTAAAGCCATCTAGTCAGGCAATATCTTTGCGAATAGTTCTCAATTGCAATAACGTTTGTTTTTTTAGCGTCCGATCCGCTTGGCCAAGCCCCGCGCCCGCCGCGCATCCAGCGCGTGGCAGATCTCAAGCCAGTGGGCCGACCCGGCCGCATCACCCAAGGCCGCCGCCGCTGCTGCCCGTTCGCCCGCATCCTCCGCCGCGCGCAGGCCGTGTTCGGCAAAGTGCAGCAGGGCATTGCGCAGCACCTGGTCGCGCTGCGGCACGTCGCCGTTATCGTTGGCAGGGGCACGGCTGATCCGGGCTAGTCTCGCGCGGCTGAGGGTAACCGGAGCGTGGAGGGGGCTGGCGGCGGCGTAGCGGATGGTCATTCAGGGGGCCTGCGACTTGTTATCGTTGCCCATGCTTTAGCGTGGCCACGCTAAGCCTTGGTTCGCTGCTATGGTTGCTGCAAGTTTACCAAACCAGTCCCGGCGCTTACCCGCCCGGCTGATTGATCCACTGGCCGGAGCCTTCGTACTCCGGTTTTACCCCGTGATTGCCGGGCAGCGCCTCGCCGCTATATTGTTTGTCGCCGCCGCGGTTTTGCACTTCGCTGGAATAGCGCGGCGCGGGGCCGGGCGTGGCGGGCGCGCCCGTTACTGCGCCGCCGGTGCCGGCCGGCACGCCGCCCTGTGCGGTCTTGAAGCCGCTGTCATAGGCCCGCTGCAGCGCCAGCGGATCGAGCGCCGGATCGGACAGCTTGTCGGCCTTGGCATCGCGGGGATGCGGCGCGGCGAGTGGTTCGCCGCCCTGATAGGCGAAGCGGAAGGTGCTGGCCTCACCCGCGCGGCCCATCAGGCTGTAGAAGCGGTGCGCGCCAATGGTGGTGATGAAGTGCAGGCTGGGCGCCCAGTACGGATGCACCGCATTGGTGTGGTAATGCGTGGCGAGTCCTACTGTGCTTTCGACATAGCCCGACAGTGCCTGATCGGCGACTTGCCGCGCGCGTTCCCAGAAGAATTTGCTCGGCACCCGGGCCAGGCTGCCATCGCAAGTGAAACTAAACTGGCACCCGGTGCTGCGCTCGCTGCCCTGGTAGACTACGCCGCACACCGTGTTGGGGAAGCTGGGATGAGCCACCCGGTTCAGCACCACTTGCGCCACCGCGCGCTGGCCCTGGTCGGGCTCGCTCGCGGCTTCATAATAGACCGCGGCGGTCAGACACTCGACCGCGCGGCTGCGATCGACGCCTGAATTGTCGATCCGCATCGCCCGCGCAATTGGCCCATCGCCGATCCCCAGCGCGACGAGATCGATTCCTTCGCTGCCTTGCGCATCGGCGCCGGGGAGCTGCTCGGTCGGGGCGATGTAATAGTAGGCTGAGCCCGGGAAACTGCCGCCGGGCTGTTCGAACGGCATCGGATCGACGCTCAATTGCGCATCGCCCGCATCGCCGATCCCGAGCGCACGCCACTGGGCCGGTGCGGCGAGCGCCGGCACCGCCACCGCCGCCAGCAGGACCAGCAGGACCCGCCGCCCGCGATGCCGCCGCGCCCGCCGCGTTCCCAGCGTGGGCACGCGCTCACGGCGCAGCCGCAACGCGCAATCGCGCGGGCGGGGCTCGTAGGGCAAGGTGGGCAGAAGCTTCATTCGTTCCTTACGCTGGTCACGCGCCTTCGCGCGTAAGCCCCGTTCGCTGGTTTGCGCCATCGGCCAGAACACGCCGTGCCGCAGCGGGACATCCTCGCGGATAGTCCTAACGGGTTAAGATTGGCCCAACTTGCCTCTTCTCAAGGGCGCGCGTAGAGGCCGGATTGTGTCATGGGTTGTCCGGCCCATTCTCCGCGCAAGCGGAAAAGAACGCCGGGCCTAAGAGGGAAGGGGGTGTGATGCCTCCGCTGCCCCCGCAACTGTGACCGGGGAGTGCCGCTCCATCATGCCACTGGTCTTCGGACCGGGAAGGCGGGGTTGGCATGACGATCCGGGAGCCAGGAGACCTGCCGATGACCGTCGTTCCGCAGCCGGGCGGGGTGTACCGGGTGCAAGCAGGGTCTCGCGAATTCGTGCGAGCCCTCCGCCTTGAACGGCATTCGTTCAAGTTGGAGGAATGTTGCGTGAAGTATTTGTTATTGTTAAGTTGTTCGCTGGTTGTGGCTTCGCCTGCCTGGGCGCAGGGGCCGAAGCCAACGACCTCTGCCAGCGCGGTCCTTTGCGATGAGGACGGCGGCAGTTGCGGCAACGTCGATGGCGTGAGGGCTCTGCCGGATGATGAGATCACGGTAACCGCTACTGGTCTGTGGGAACGCCGAGATAAAATCGGCCAATCCATCTCGGTAATTACTGCAGACGATTTGCAGGCCGTCCAAGGCCCCGACCTGACCCGCTCGCTCGAACGCCTGCCCGGCGTCTCGCTTGCCCGCAGCGGTGGGCTCGGCAGCCAGACCAGCCTGTTCGTGCGCGGAGCCAATTCGGAGCAATTGCTGGTTCTGATCGACGGCGTGCGGGTCGAGGATACCGCCGCACCATCGGGCGGCTTCGATCTCGGCACGCTGCTCTCGGGCGGGATCACCCGGATCGAGCTACTGCGCGGATCGAACAGCCTCGCCTGGGGATCGGACGCGATTGGCGGGGTGCTCGCGGTTACCACCGACACCGGCTCCGGCGCGCGTGGCAGCATCGAATATGGCGCGCACGATACGCTTGACGCCAATGGCAGCCTTGGCCTCATTGGCGAGCGCTATGACCTCGGCCTGTCCGGCGGTTACACGCATAGCGACGGCATTTCGGCCTTTGCTGGCGGCAGCGAGGCCGATCCGTTCCGCCAGTGGCACGTCAATGCCCGGGCCTCGGCCAATCTGACCAGCGAGCTCAAACTGGTCGCCGCCGGGCGCTATGCCGGTAGCAAGATCGATTTCGACGGCTATCCCGCGCCGACCTATTCGGTCTTTGCCGATACGCCCGAATATCAGACCACCCGGCAGGCCTCGGGCCGGACCGGGCTGGAATACAGCGGCAACGGAATTCAGCTGAGCGCAGGCGTCGCCATGTCTGACACTCGCCGCGCCTATTACGACCCGACGTATGGCAGCGCGCCCAATTTCAACACCATTGGCCGTTCGGTCCACGCGGACCTGACCGGCCGCGCCGACCTTGCCGAGCACTGGCGCCTCGACTTTGGCGGCGATGCCGACTGGTCGCGGTTCTCAACCACCTTCGACCCGCGCCAGACCACGCGGATTATCGGCGCCCATGCTTTGCTCGGTTATCACGGAGATCGGCTCAATCTCACCGCCGGGGCGCGGATCGATGACCATGACCGATTTGGCAGCCACACCACTCTGGGCGCAAACGGCAGCTTCGATCTGGGCCACGGCTGGCGGCTGCGCGGATCGTGGGGGCAGGGGTTCAAAGCACCGACCTTGGCGCAGCTCTATGGTTATGGCGGCAACACTGCGCTCAAACCCGAAACCAGCGAAGCGTTCGATGCCGGGATCGAGCTGGGTGACCGCAACGCCCGGTTCCATCTCGCCGCCACCGCATTCCGCCGCGATAGCCGCGACCTGATCGATTACTCCACCGGCTATTTCAATGTGAGCCGCGCCCGTGCGCAGGGCGTGGAGCTGGAAGGCTCGGCGCAGATCGACGACAATTTCACCGTCTCCGCCGCCTATACCTACCTTGAGGCGACCAACCGCAGCACCGGCAAAGATCTCGCCCGCCGCCCGCGCAATCTGGTGAGCGTCTCGGCTGACTGGACCACGCCGCTGCAAGGCCTGAAGCTGGGTGCCGACGTGCGGATGGTCAGCGACAGTTTCGATGATCGCGGCAACTTCACCCGGCTCGATGGCTACGGCCTGCTGACCCTGCGCGCCTCTGTACCGCTGAGCGAGCATTTCGAGCTCTATGGCCGGGTGGAGAATGTGACCGACGCGGCGTATCAGACCGTTGCTGGTTACGGCACTTATGGCCGTTCGGCTTATGGCGGGGTTAGGGTGAAGTGGTGAACCGCTGGGCGCCGTCGATCGCACTGGCGCTCGCGGCCTGCGCCGCAGCGCCCGCGCGTGAGACGGTGGCCACCACTATCGTCAGCCTCAATCCCTGCACCGATGCGATCTTGGCGGAGGTGGCCGATCCGCAGCAGATCGCCGCGCTATCGAGCTACAGCAGCGATCCGGCGGCCAGTTCGATGGATGTCACCAAGGCACGGCGGTTTCGCAGCGTCAGCGGCTCGGCTGAGGAAGTCGCGGCGCTTCGGCCCGCATTGGTGATTGGCAGCACCTTCACCGACCCGGCGGCGCGCTCGGCCTTTGACCAGATGGGGCTGCGCTTTGCGGCATTCGGCGCCGCGAGTACGGTCGAAGAGAGCAAGGCGCAGGTGCGCGAGATCGCCATGCTGGCCGGGCATCCTGAGCGCGGCGAGCTGCTCAACGCGCAAATCGACGCTGCCTTGGCGCAGGCCGCGCCGCCGCCGGGCCCGCTGGTGCCCGCGATCGTCTGGCAATCGGGCGGCATGGTTCCGGGCCAGGGAACGCTGATCGCCGACCTGCTCGCCCGCACCGGGTTCACCAATGCCTCTGCGCTGCGCGGATTGAATCAGGCCGACCTGCTCCCGCTTGAACAGCTGCTCGCCGCGCCGCCGCGGGTGATTTTCACCGCGGGCAATCCGCTGGCGAACGAGGACCGCATGCTTGCCCATCCGGCGCTGCGCGCGCTGTCCGGCACCGTGCGCGCCCCGCTCAACCCGGCGCTGCTGTGGTGCGGCGGGCCGAGCATCCCGCGTACCGTGGCACGGCTTGCGCAAGTGCGGCGCGCGCTGTGAGCCGCCTGGTCGCCCTGCTGCTGGCCGCGCTGGTCATCGCCTTTCCGCTCTCGCTGCTCGCGGGCCGGGTGTGGATCGATCCGTTCGCCGCGCCTGTGCCAAACGCGACGTTAATCCTGACCGAGCTGCGCCTGCCGCGTGCCGTTCTGGCGGTCATTCTCGGCGCAGGGCTCGGCGCGGCGGGCGCGGCGATGCAGGGCTATTTGCGCAATCCGCTCGCCGATCCGGGGTTGTTCGGAATTGCCCCGGGCGCTGCGCTGGGTGCGGTGCTGAGTTTCTGGACCGGGCTGGCCGGTACGCCGTGGCTGCTGCCGCTGTTTGCCTTGCTCGGCGCAGGGAGCGCGATGGCTTTGCTCAGCCTCATCGCCGGGCGCAGTGGCTCGGCGCTGCTGTTCACGCTCGCCGGGATGATGATCGCCAGCCTTGCCGGCGCGATGATGAGCCTGGCGATCAGCCTGTCCCCCACGCCATTTGCCATGTCCGAGATCGTTACCTGGCTGATGGGCGCGCTGAGCGACCGCAGCTGGAACGACGTGGTGATCGCCGCGCCGCTGACGCTCGTGGGGATCGCGGTGCTGCTGCGCACCGGCCCGGCGCTCGATGCGCTGACTTTAGGTGAACAGGCCGCGCGTTCGCTCGGACTCGATCCGCGGCGGCTGCAGTGGCTGATGATTGGCGGGATCGGGCTGACCGTCGGCGCGAGCGTGGCGGCGGCGGGGATCATCGGCTTCGTCGGGCTGATCGTGCCGCACCTGCTGCGCCGCTACACCGATGGCCGTCCGTCGCAATTGATCGTGCCAAGCGCATTGGCCGGGGCCTTGCTGGTGCTGGTTGCGGATTGCCTGTGCCGGGTGCTGCCGCTGCAAAGCGAGCTGCGGCTGGGCATTGCCCTTTCACTGCTCGGCGCGCCGTTTTTCCTCGCGCTGCTGCTGCGGCTGCGGCGGGAGCTGGTGTGATGTTGCAGGCCCAACACCTGATCCTGCCCGCACGGCTCGACGACGTTAGCGCCGTGCTCCGGCCCGGAGAGATTACCGCGATTGTCGGCCCTAATGGTGCGGGCAAGTCATCGCTGCTCGCTTGTCTGGCGGGCTTGCTGGCGCCCTCTGGCGGCACAGTGCTGTTGGGCGAGGCTTCGCTCTCCGGGCTAAGTCCGCAAGCCCGCGCGCAGGCGATCGGCTATCTTCCGCAGTCACCCGAGGTGGCGTGGGATGTCTCGGTCGAGACCCTCGTGGCGCTGGGCCGCCTGCCGTGGCGCGACCGCGATGCAGCAGCAATTGATGCCGCACTGGCGACGATGGAATTGGACGACCTGCGGCTGCGCCCGGTCTCGCGCCTCTCGGGCGGCGAGCGCGCGCGGGCCTTGATGGCGCGGGTGCTGGCGGGTGGGCCGCGCTGGATCCTCGCCGACGAGCCGCTCGCCAACCTCGACCTCGCGCATCAGCAGACTTTGCTTCAGGTGCTGCGCGAACAGGCCCGCGCCGGGGCCGGGGTGGTCATGGTGATGCACGGCCTCGCCGAGGCGATGAACCACGCTGACCGCGTGCTGGTGCTGTTCGAAGGGCACTTGCTCGCCGACGGCCCGCCTGAAGCGGTGCTCGACCAGAAGGCGATCCGCCGCGCCTGGGGGATCGAGGCGAAGTGGCTGGGTGAGGCTGGGGGCAGGGCGCTGGCTTTCTAGGTCCTCTCCATTTTGCGTAGCCAAATGGGGAGGTGGCAGACGCAAAGCGGCTGACGGAGGGGTATCTGGGTGAGCGTCGATACCCCCTCCGTCACGCCTTCGGCGCGCCACCTCCCCATTTGTGCCCTTCGGCAAAAATGGAGAGGATTTATTACTTCAGCCCGCGGGCCTTGAGCATCGGTTCGATGCTGGGATCGCGGCCGGTGAAGTTGCGGTACATCACCGCGTAATCGAGGCTGTGCCCGCGCGACAGGACCAGGTCGCGGAAGCGCTGGCCGTTGGCGCGGGTCATGCCGCCGTTCGACTGGAACCAGGCGAAAGCATCGTGATCGAGCATTTCGGTCCAAGTGTAAGCATAGTACCCGGCGGCGTAGCCGTTGGCCCAGACGTGGCGGAAGTAGCTTGAACGGTAACGGCTGAGCACGTCGGTCACGTCAAGGCCATCGGCGGCCAGTTCCTTCATCGACTTAGCCTCGAACGCATCGACATCCTGCGGCCCGGCATTGTCGGGCAAGGCATGCCACTTAAGATCGAGCAGCGCGGCGGTGACGACTTCGCCCAAGGCATAGCCCTGGTTGAATTTGCTGGCGTTCTGGACCTTGGTGACCAAAGCTGCAGGCATCGGCGCGCCGGTCTGGTAGTGCTTGGCGAAGTTCGCCAGCACCTTGGGCTCGGTCATCCAGTTTTCGTTGAACTGGCTGGGGAACTCCACGAAGTCGCGCGCCGTATTAGTCCCGGCGATCGACGGATAACGCTGGTTTGAGAACATCCCGTGCAGCGCATGGCCAAATTCGTGGAACATGGTGTTGGCATCGTCCCACGTGATCAGCGCGGGCTGGCCGGCAGCGGGCTTGGTAAAGTTCTCGACGTTGAACACGACCGGTTTGGTTCCGAGTAGCGTCGACTGATCGACGAAGGTCGACATCCACGCCCCGCCCGACTTGTTGTCGCGCTTCCACGGATCGAAGTAGAAAAGCGCCAGCTCGCTGCCGTCGGCATCATAGACCTGATAGACGGTGACGTCGGGCTGGTAGACTGGGATGTCGGTGCGCTTCTTGAAGGTCAGCCCGTATAGTTGGTTGGCGGCGTAGAACACGCCATTTTCCAGCACGTTATGGATTTCGAGGTACGGCTTAACCTCGCTCTCATCGATGTTGTAGCGCTGCTTCTTGAGCTTGCCGGCGTAGAAATCCCAGTCCGCCGGGGTGACCGCAAACTTGTCGCCCTGCGCTTTGATCAGCTTGGTCAGATCGGCGGCATCGCGGCGCTGGGCCGCGCCGATCGCGGGGAGCATCTGGCTGATCAGCCCGATTGCCTGCGCCGGGGTCTTGGCCATCTGGTCGTACAGCGTAAAGCTGGCATAGTCGGGGAAGCCGAGCAGCTTGGCCTTCTGCGCGCGCAGCTGGGCGCTGCGCTGGACCAGGCCGCGGGTATCGTTGGCATCGCCGCGTTCGGAGCGGTTCCAGCTCTTTTCGAACAGCGCCTGGCGGGTCGCGCGGTTGGTCAGCTGCGACAGCGCGGGCTGCTGCGTGGTGTTCTGCAGCGCCAGCACATAGCTGCCTGCAGGCAGCCCGCGGTCGGCGGCGTTCTTGGCCGCGGCGGCAATGTCGGCATCGCTGAGCCCCGCAAGCTGCTTCTTGTCGGTGAGCACTAGCGCGCCGTCCTTGGTGCCCTTGGTCAGCCGCTGCGAAAAGTCGGTCGAGAGCTTGGACAGCTCGCCATTGATCGCGGTCAGCGTGGTCTTGTCGGCATCGTTCAGGTTGGCGCCGTTGTGGACCATATTGTCATAGGCCAGCGTCAGCACCTGCAGCTGGTCAGGGTCGAGACCCAGGCTGGCGCGGTTGTCGTACAGCGTCTTCACCCGCGCGAACAGCTTGGGATCAAGCGTGATGGCATCGCGCATCGCCGCCAGCTTGGGCGAGGTGGCGGTATCGATTGCATCGAGCGTGTCGTTGGTGTTGGCCGAGGTCAGCGCGCCGAACACCGAATAGACCCGGGTCAGCATCTGTCCGGATTTTTCCATCGCGACGATGGTGTTCTCAAAAGTCGGCGCTTCGGGGTTGTTCGCGATCGCTGCCACTTCGGCGAGCTGGATCGCGATGCCCTGCTCGATCGCCGGCTGGTAATCGCTGTCCTTGATCCTGGTAAAATCGGGGGCGTGGAACGGCAGAGTCGATTCCTGCGCAAACACGCCAGTGCCCTGGGGGATTTGGGGGGCGTAGGCGACCGGGGTGGAGGTCGCCATCGGGGTTGCCACGGTCTGGCTGTCAGCGGCGGCGCAGCCGGCGAGGGCGAGCACCGCTAGAGAGACGAGGGGGAGTGTGCGCATGGGGAGGTCCTTGAATGAAATCAGGGGGCAACGTTGCCGCTGCCCCCTGAGTATTGTCTGAATGAGTTAGCGCAAGGCCTTACCAGATCTTGGCGCGGTTGGCCGGGGCGATGTAGAGCTTGTCGCCGTCCTTTACGCCCCACGCATCGTACCACGCCTGAACATTGCGCAGCGGGCCGAACGAGCGGAACTGGCCCGGGCTGTGCGGATCGGTTGCCACCTGGTTGCGCAGCGCGTCTTCACGCGCCTTCGACCGCCAGACCTGCGCAAAGGCGAGGTAGAACCGCTGATCGCCGGTCAGCCCGTCAATCACCGGCGCGGCCTTGCCGCCAAGCGAAGCGTGATAGGCATCGAGGGCAACCTGCACCCCGGCGAAATCGGCGATGTTTTCGCCCATCGTCAGCGCCGGGTTGATGAAGGCACCGGGGGCGACTTCGTACTTGGCGTACTGGTCACCAAAGATCTTCGCCTGTTCCTCGAACCGCTTGGCGTCTTCGGCAGTCCACCAATCGCGCACCGCGCCGGTGGCGTCGATCTTGCGGCCCTGATCGTCGAAGCCGTGGCTGATTTCGTGACCGATCACGGCGCCGATTGCGCCGTAATTGACCGCGTCATCGGCGTTCGGATCAAAGAACGGCGCCTGCAGGATGCCTGCCGGGAACACAATCTTGTTTTCCAGCCCGCCGTTGTAAGCGTTCACCGTCTGCGGGTTCATCCCCCACAGCTTGCGGTCGACCGGCTTGCCCAGGAAGCTCATCGCGTAGGCGTTGTTGAACACGCCGGTGCGCTGGACGTTGCCATAGAGGTCACCCGGAACGATCGTCAGCTTCGCATAGCTGCGCCACTTGTCAGGATAGCCGACCATCACGTCCATGCGGCTAAGCTTTTCGACCGCAGCGGCCTTGGTGCTCGCGCCCATCCATTCATTGGCTTGGATGCGGCCGGCCATCGCGGTTTTTAGGTTGGCGACCAGCGCCTGCATCTTGGCCTTGGACGAAGCCGGGAAGTAATCGGAGACGTAAGTCTGCCCGACCAGTTCGCCCAGCGAACCACCGACCACGTCAACCGCACGCTTCCAGCGCGGGCGGTTTTCCGAAACGCCTGACAGCGTCTTGGTATATTCGAAGCGGCTGTCGACCATCGCCTTGTTGAGGTACGGCGCGGCCTGATCGGCAACGTGGAACGCCTGCCACAGCTTCAGCGTGGCGAGCGGGGTATCGGCATAGACCTTGGCGATATCGCGCACTGCGGTGTTTTCGCCGACGATGATCCGCTTCTGCACCGGCACGCCCGCGCCAGCGAAGTACTGGGCCCAGTCCAGGCCCGGGGCATAAGCGGCAACCTGCGCGGTGCTCATCGGGTTGTTGAGCTTTTCGATCTGGCGGCGTTCGGCGATCTTCCAGCTTTTCTCGGCGATCGAGGTTTCGAAGGCCATGATCGTATCGGCAGCAGCCGCCGGGTTGGCGTAGCCCAGCATGCCAAGCGTGCGGGCGATATAGGCCCGGTAGGCATCGCGCTGCTTCTTGAAGCTGTCCGCGAAGTAATATTCGCGCTCGGGCAGGCCCAGCCCGCTCTGGCCGAGGTAGAGCACGTTGAGGTTGGGGTTGGCGGTGTCCGAGCTCACGCCCATGTCGACCACGGTGGCGCCGAAGCGGCCGTTGGTAGTGCCCATGTAGCGCGCAAAGGCGGCCTTGCTGGCAATTGCGTTGACCGCTGCGAGATCGCGCTTCAGCGGCGCGAGGCCGACCGTCTCAAGCTTCTTTTCGTCCATGAAGCTGCTGTAGAAGCTGGCGACCTTCGTCCTTGGCTTGGCCTGGGTGATCAGCGCCTTAAGCTGATCCTGGGTGCGCTCGCGCAGGTCATAGAAGGTTCCGGTCGCAGCGCGGTCCGACGGGATCGTGGTGGTATCGACCCACTTGCCCGCGGTGAAGCGGTACCAGTCGTCGCCCGGCTTGACCGAGGCATCGCCGCCCGAAAGGTCAACGCCCCAGGCGCCGATTGCGGGCTTGCCAGTGGTGGCCATCGCGGCGGCGCCCTGCGCGATCAGCGCGCTGGTGGCGAAGGGTGCAGCCAGCACGGCAAGCGCGGCGCTGGCGATAAGGAAACGAGACTTCATGACTATTGGATCTCCCACTGTCTGACAGGCGCAGTCCGCAGCAAAACCCGCGCGCGCAATGCAGAACCTGCCTTGCGCGCGCGGTGCGGGGAGTCAATGTCGTTCGCCGATAGGGGTTTACGGTTGGTGGATGGGCGTGGATTTGCTTACAGTTCCATCGGTCCCTTAATGGCAGTAAGCGTCCGCTTGAGCCTTTCCGTTTTCGTCATAGCTGACCCACTTGCCCGATTGAACGTTGCGCAATTTGGTCTGGGTGGTCTGGCAGGCGGTAGTTCCTGCAACCAAAACGGCACCGGTCGAGGCATCAACCAGCGCATAGGTGGCCACCAGCCCACCGCTGACCCTGACCGGATCCGCACCGAAGAAAGTCGTCACGTTCTTGGAATTGGTGATGGTGCCACCCGACCGGTTGACTGAAACGCGAAGCAATAGCGGGAGCGCTGCGGTGGTAACACGTTCCGCCAGCATTGCCCGGATCAGTGCCGTCTTACCGTCCGCTTCGGGCGTGTTGATCGATTTGTAAAAAGCATCGAATTCGGTGATCGCAGCGGTCAGTTGGCTGGCGGCGGCCTTCTGCGCCGCGTTGCGTTTGGTGGGGATCATTGCCAGTGTCTGGGCCGCTTCGTTGCGCAGCTTGACCACCGCGTTGAGTTCCGTCCTAACTTTGCCGTTTTCAAAGTCGGCAATGCCCGTGCTCGCGCTGGGAAGAATGGCGCAATTGGTCAGTTTGCCTGCGACGGCATTGGCCAACATGGCGTCGTTGATTTCAGGCAATTCAACGCCTGAAATCTTTACGTCGTTGCCGAACAGCCCGGCCGCGGCCGAAGCCAAACCGATGATCGCCGGCAGGGCGAGCGCCCTGGTTCCCCCAGTGCCGGACGACTTATGGTTTGCCTGGTTCAGAACTTCGGTATGATATGCAAACCGCGACCGCATCGTTTGCGCCGAGTTGAGGTCAAATGCCTCATCTCGCCCGAGCACTACGATCGGTGAAGTGGTGGCCGACGTGCAGCGTTTCTCGACTGCATGATAGATGTGCTCCGCTGCCACGGGTACGGCACGCGAAGCCAGCAAAGCGGTTTCGATCGCGCCGCCTTTATCGACCAGCTCGGTTTTGTTCTCGAACTTGGGAAGCCCCAGCGCTTCGATTGCGGCCTTGTCTTTCGCAGCCCGGGCAGTTGTCAAAGCGGCCTCGGCGTTGATGCGGGCCGCTTCAGCATTCAGGCGTGCCGCTTCAGCTGCCGTCACGGCGTTGGGATCATCTTCGGCGTTGGCTGGACTTGCCGCGAGAGAAAGTGCGGCAAGAAGGCAAAGGTGCTTATGCTTGATCATCGGAATTCCCCCAATCGTTGCGCAGCGTGGACCAACCTTGGAACGGACAAGTGGGGTTGGCGTGGCGTGGCGGCCTTGCGTTAGGTGGCCGTCATCAGGCCGATCTACCTGCGTCGGCCTAAACCCGCCGTGATCTCCATCACGCCCCTAGCACGCACGAAAAAGCCGCCCTTCCCAGGTGGGAGGGCGGTTATTCCCGTCCGGCGATGTGCTGCGGCTATTTCCCCGCTGGCTTCGCGCAGCGTACTGCGGGATCGCCCTTGCACGGCACCGTGTCGGCTAGCCACCTGGCCCGCGCGGCATCCGCGTCGGTTTTCTGCTGGGCCAGGGCGGCCTCATACGCGGCCTTGTTGGCGACGTTCTGGTCGTTCTGGGCCTTGGCCGTGGCGGCTTGCTCGGCATTGAGGCGGACGCGTTGCTGCTCGGGCGTTTCGCTGGGTGTGGCGGTCGGGGCGGCAGCGGCGACCGGTGCAGTCTTGTGCTTGCGCTTGGCCTTGGCATCGGCCGGCATCGCGGCGAGCGACAGCGCGAGCGCGGCAATAGCCAGCCCGTGCAGCGTATGACGAACGCTGTTCATGATCGTGTCTCCTCCTGTTGATCCTGCGCGGCATCATAGCCGCGCCGGACGACAGGCGAAACCCCGCAAGGTTCAGGGCTGGTCTTTGCCGTCGGTCGGGCTCTCGGCCCGGATTTCGTCGCGCGGCGGTGGAGGCGGCGACGGCGGCGAAAGTGGCGAAGGTGCAGTCGGCGGGGCCACCTCAGCCGGTGCCGGGGTTGGGGCCGGCACTGGCACTGGCATCGGGATTTGCGCCGGCACTTCCTGCAGCACTGGCGGTGGCAGCGGCGGCGGCGGTGGCGACGGTGTTTCCGGTCCGGGCAGCGGATCGGGCGAGGTCTGCGCCGGGGGAGGGCTGGGCACGGGCACGGGCGCTGGCGGGGGCTGCGCTTCGATCAGCGGCATCGGCACTTCGCGCGGTTGCGGCTCGGGCCGGGTCTGACGCAGCGGGACCGGCGGCGCGCCAGGCTCTGGCTCGATCTCGCGGCGCGGGCGCTCGCGGCGCGGGGTGGGTGCATCGCCCTGGAGCGGCGCCGGAACCTCGGCAGCAGGGTGCGGCTGGGGCTGCCAACCCGGCTGGGGAGCAGTCGGTTGCACAGGTTGCGGAGCCGGTTGCGGAGCCGGTTGCGGGGCCGGACGGGGACTGTGTGGCGGGCGCGGCACCGGCGTGGGAGCGCCGCTGTCAGTGGGCGTTACCACCGGGTTACCAGTGGGCGGAGGTGCGCCCGGTGCGCCGCGGCGGTTCCAATCATCATAGCGGCGGCGAGCATCGTCACGGTCGCGGTGTTCATCGCCCAGATGGCGCGGATGCTGGCGGCCGCGGTCGCGGTCATAGCGGTCCCACCCGGGCAGCTCACGCCAGAACGGGTTCCAGCCGTAATTCCAGCCGTCGTCATAGCCCAGGCTCGAATAGCCGCCGATCCACGCGGTCGCGCTGCCGCGGTCCCAGTGACGCTGGCGCAGCGAGGCAGCGTAAAGCGCCCGCCCGCGTTCGCGAAGGGAATCGGCCACATCGCGGTCGCGCGGCGAAGGGGCATAGCGATAGACTTGCCCGCCACTGTTATAGACCACCGCCAGATCGCGCCCGCTGAAGGCGAACGCATTGTACGAATCGCGCACTAGGTATGGCGCGCTTTGCTGCGGAGCGAAGAAGTATTGCTGCACCCCGGAACGGCCCGGCTCGACGATCAGCACTTCACCGTCGCGGCTGACCCAGGCCCAGCAATCGACACCGTCGCAAGTAAAGGTGAAATCCGGCGGGCTGTTGCCAAAAGCCTGCGCCAGGCTGTCGGCCTGATCGATCCAGTAATAGTCAGCCGGATTGATCTGCAGCGGTGCAGGCATCGGCGGGGGCGGATCCATGACCGGCACCACCCGGATCGGGTGGCCAATCGCCGAGGTGGCGGGATTGACAGGGGCAATGGCAGCCGGCTGTGCTGGCACGACGGTAATGATCGCCGGAGGCACGACAATCGGCACCGTGCGGCAACGTCTAACCTTGCGATGCTTGATCACGGTAACGGTGCAGAGCCGGCCGATGCCGGTAGGGTTCTTGACCGCAACCTTGCGCTTCTTGGCCTTGTTGACCGTTGCTGCTTCGGCTGCACTCCAGCCTGTCGGCACCACCGGCACGGTCATTGCCGCCAGCGGCACGACCAGTGCCAGACCCAGAAATCGTGTCTTACTGCCCCGATACGTCGCCGCCATTATCGTCACTTCCCCACTTGGCACGCGCTTCCCAAGCGGAGACTATGCCAAGCGGGCGCTTTCGCGCAAGTGAACGGGGCGGTTATCGATCAGTCGTCGCGGCCGTGCTCGCGCTGGTACTCACGCCATTCGCGCCACTGCTTTGAAAGGCGCGCGTCGCGCGCGTTGACGTGGCGCAGCTCGGCCAGGTTGAGCTGCCGGATAACTTCCTTGTCCCGCGCCCGCGCCGCAGCGCTGCGCATCGACGGATCGTTGGGATCATCAGCCAGTGCGGCGGACGACACCAGAATAAGGCCCAGCGCGATTGCGCCGGACACAGTTGCGGATTTCATGAGATGCGACCCTCCAGTCCCTTAAGAAGGCCTTGATGCGTCAAGGGCTTATCCTCCGCAACGACGTTGCGACGAATGGCGTGCAGCCGGTCGCAAGCGCGGGGCAACTGGGCGGCTGGCGGGGCCGCCGCGCTTCAGTTCTGCCCGCGCACTTGCACCCTGACCGGCTTGACCGGCTTGACCCGCTTCGCCTGCCTGGCGGCCTCGGCCGCTTCTTCGGCGGCGACGCGGTCTTTCGAGGCCTTGACCTCGAACTCGAACACTGGGGCGAACTTCTTGCCGACAATGCCGATCACCTGGTTGGTCGACCAGTCCTCGTGCTGCTTTTGCAGGCTGACCGCTTCAAGCTGGGCGAGGAACGCGATGCCTTTGACTTTGTCCATGCAGATCTTGTCCGAGCACTGCTTTGACCACCACGCGATCCAGAAGGTGCCGAATGATTTGGCGGCGTTGGTGGTCTGGCGGGCCTGGGCTTCATTGACCATCGTCTTGGCCTCGCCATCGGCGCCCTTGAGATAGCCGGCGATCTCCGGGCTCTGCACGGTCAGCGCCGGATTGGCGTCCTGCTTGTGCCGCGCCCCGTAGATGTAGCCCTGCCGGATGAACTTGATGCCGAACCGGCAAGTCTCATCGGCGCATTCGTCCATCCATCGCGCGTCGAAACCATCGCCCCACTTGCTCAATTCGGTGTCCAGCGCCGCTTCGCTGGCCGACACTTCCTTGGAACCGGTGGGAGAATATTCGTAGCCGCGGGTGCAGATCGTGCCTTCATGGCATCCGAAAGTGGCGCCATCGGCCGGGATTTTTACCGCCAGCTGCGGGAACCACACCGGGAAGTCCCAATTGTGCGACCACACCGCGATATCGACGAACAGCCGCGCATCGATCCCCGGGGTAACCAGCAGGCTGAGTGTGTATTTCGGCTCGCCAATCGAGAAGTAGCTCGAATGATCCTTGGGCCGGATGCCCAGATCGATCGTCTGCCCGCTGCCGCTCAGCACGGTGTCTTTCCCGGTCTGGAAATCGTGCACGGTGAAGGTCAGGCTGTCCGAAGTCAGGGTGACTTGCGCCGCCGGGAAGACCTTGGCCCCCAGAATGCCGAAGTTGGCCGCGCCGCCGATCAGATCAACATCGGTGAAGAACTTGTTCATCGACGGCCCGGTGCCGCTGCCCGGCGTGGGCGGGGTGAACTGGCCGTTGTAGAAATCGCCATCGAGCTGCTTGGTGAAATCGTACTCGGCGGCAATATCGACGCTGTTGTTGGGAATGAACGGCAGGTCATACCCCGCGCCGGCATGGCCGCCGAACTGGGCGACGAATTCCTTGCCGCCGAACAGTTTGGTGCTGGCAAGTCCGGCCTCGGCATATTGATCCGCGCTGCCGTTGATGGGCGTGAAATTGGTAGTCAGCCGCGCGCTCTCATTCGATGGTTTGGCACCGTCCCGGTGGTAGGTGTAAGTGCCGCTGACTTTCAGCGGGAAGCGCAGCCCGAAGCCATAATTGAAGCCCGCGTAGACCTCTGCGTAATAGGTGTGCTTGCACCCGATCAGGCACATCTTGATGGTCTTTTCGATCCGCTGCTTCCACTCGTAATCGTTGCCCAGGGTGAACCCGGTGACATAGATATGTTCATCGATCGGGGCTGAGGCATTGACGTCGGGCTTGACCACATCGGTCGGCGGCGCGGCTGGCGTCGGGGAATTGACGAAATTGAACTTGTTCCTGAACCGGGGATCGGTGCGCGACTGGTTGGGGACGAACAAGGTCTGCTCAAGCGAGGTTTCACCCGAATTGACGATCTCGCCCTTGATCTCGTCGTCGCTCATCGCGGCGATGCGGTCGGCGGTGCCCGGGCCCAGTTCGGCGTCGAATGCGCCGCGCTGTGCCGGATTGGCGAGCTGACCGCGAATGGTGCCAACCTGTTTGGTCAGCTCGCCATCGGTGATCGCGTCCTTTTCGTTGGCGCTGGCCAGTGCCTTGGCCCGCTGCGCCGGATCGGCAACATAGTGCGGGTCGCGCGGATTGGCGAAGGCTGCCGCTCGTGCCGCGACCGGAAGATAGGTGGCGCAAGACAGGCCGGTCCGCGCCAGCCTGGTGCGGCTGGCTGCTGCGGCGCAAGTCCCCGGCTTGATCCGGTACGTCATGAAGCTGCGCACGATCAGTCCCTGATCGACCTCGGTGACCGAAGTATCATCAGCCACCACCACGGCAAGGTCGGGCGCGGCGCGGACCCGCCCGGCGATCTGCGGCAGCCCGCGGGGGTTGTTGAGCACCGGGCTGAGATTGATCGGAATACGCCCGAGCAGGATCGCGGGCCGCGCGCGCAGCTGCTCAACCGGAATGATCCGCACCACATGCAGGCTGCGCATCATCGCCGAATTGGGCCCTGCGCGGAGCGTGACCGCTCCGGGATGGGCGCGGACCGGGGCGGATGCGGGCGGTACGATCTCGATCTGCCGGACTGCCGGCTCGCGCTGCGCAACGGGGCGCACGGCAACAGGCCGCGCCAGAACCGGGCGCGCCAGCACCGGACGCAGGACTGGGGTGGTTGCGCGCACCGGCGCTGGGCTGGGCGTTGGCGTTGGCGTTGGTGTCGGACGTAGCCTGACAATCGTGGTCAGGGTCGGCTGAGGCGAGGGTGTCGGCGTCGGACTGGGCGTCGGTGTTGGGGAAGGGCTCGCCTGGATCAGCACCGACCGCGGCACCAGGATCGGGCTGCTGCGCTCCTGCGCAGCCGATCCGCTTGCGCCAATTACCACAGCCGCGAGCGCCCCCGCTGCCACCAATGCCGCCTTGCTTGCAGTTCCCATCGCGCAGTCCCCCATGACCGCCTGAAAACACGGTCCCGTTGCGACGCAAAGCCTCCGCGCCGCTAACCGGGCGCTGGAGTGTAGACTTAGCAGGCTGCCCAGCGCAGGCAAACCTGATTGTTGTGCGCCGTTGCAAGGCGTGCCTTTGCACCCCACTTGGGGCTATGCCCTTCCGGGCAGCTTGCCCAATCCGAACAGATGTGGAACATACGCGCGCATGTCGCTTACCAATATTGTCGTGCGCGGGGCGCGCGAGCACAACCTCAAGGGCTTTGACGTTACGCTGCCGCGTGACAGCCTGATCGTGATCACCGGCCTCTCGGGCTCAGGCAAATCGAGCCTGGCGTTCGACACGATCTATGCCGAGGGCCAGCGGCGGTATGTGGAGAGCCTGAGCGCTTATGCGCGCCAGTTCCTCGAGATGATGCAGAAGCCCGATGTCGAGCATATCGACGGGCTCAGCCCCGCGATCTCGATCGAGCAGAAGACCACCAGCCGCAATCCGCGCAGCACCGTGGCGACGGTGACCGAGATCTATGATTACATGCGGCTGCTGTGGGCGCGGGTCGGCGTGCCGTACTCGCCCACCACCGGGCTGCCGATCACCGCGCAGACCGTCACCACCATGGTCGACCGGGTGATGGACCTGTCCGAAGGCACCCGCGCGTTCCTGCTCGCCCCCGCCGTGCGTGGGCGCAAGGGGGAGTACCGCAAGGAGCTGCTTGAATGGCAGCGCGCCGGTTACACGCGGGTGCGGATCGATGGGGAATTCTACCCGATCGAGGAAGCCCCGGCGCTCGACAAGAAGTACAAGCACGACATCGAAGTGGTGGTTGACCGGATCGCGGTGAAGGACGGGATCCAGACGCGGTTGGCGGATTCGTTCGAACAGGCGCTGAAGCTCAGCGACGGGCTGGTTTACCTCGACCTCGCCGACGGCGTGGTGCCCGGGCGTGAAGGCGAGAAGGGCCCAATTAGTCCTGGGGGGGCGATGAAAGGCGCGGGCCTGCCCGACAACCGCATCGTGTTCAGCGAGAAGTTCGCCTGCCCGGTCAGCGGCTTCACAATCGAAAGCCTTGAACCGCGCCTGTTCAGCTTCAACGCGCCGATGGGCGCTTGCCCGGCCTGCGATGGGCTCGGCGAAAAGCTGCTGTTCGATCCGCAGCTGGTGGTCCCGAACGAGAACCTTTCCCTCAAGCAGGGCGCGGTGGTGCCGTGGGCCAAGTCCAACCCGCCGAGCCCCTATTACATGCAGGTGCTCGCCAGCCTGGCGGCCGAATTCGGCTTCAGCCTGGAGACCAAGTGGCACGATCTGCCGTTCGAGGCCAAGGTGGTGATCCTCCACGGCACCGCCGGCAAGGCCGTGCCGCTGACCTTCATCGACGGCAAGAAGAGCTACACCGTCAAGAAGGCGTTCGAAGGCGTGATCGGCAATCTGAACCGCCGGATGCTGCAAACCGAGAGCGCGTGGATGCGCGAGGAACTCAGCAAGTTCCAGACCGCGCAGCCGTGCGAGACCTGTCACGGCAAACGCCTCAAGCCCGAGGCGCTGAGCGTCAAAGTTGCGGGGGAGGACATCTCGACGATCACCCAGCTGTCGGTGTCCGCTGCGGTCGAATGGTACCTCGCGCTCGACGCCAAACTGACCGCGCAGCAAAGCCAGATTGCGAAAGCCATTCTGAAGGAAATCAACGAACGCCTTGGATTCCTTAACAATGTCGGGCTCGATTATCTGAACCTCAACCGAACTTCAGGTACGCTGAGCGGCGGCGAAAGCCAGCGTATCCGGCTCGCCTCGCAGATCGGCTCTGGCCTGTCGGGCGTGCTTTACGTGCTCGATGAGCCGAGCATCGGGCTGCACCAGCGTGACAACGACCGGCTGCTCGAAACGCTCAAGCGGCTGCGCGATCTGGGCAACACGGTGATCGTGGTCGAGCATGACGAAGACGCGATCCGCCACGCCGATCACATCGTCGATCTCGGCCCCGGCGCGGGCGTCCACGGCGGCGAGATTGTTGCGCAAGGCACGCTCAAGGATATCCTCAAAAGCAAGGACAGCCTGACCGGCCAGTACCTCAGCGGCAAACGCCGGATCGAGGTCCCGGCCAAACGCCGCAAGGGCAATGGCCACGCGCTGGTGGTCCACAATGCCCGCGCCAACAACCTGCGCAATGTCACCGCAACGATTCCACTCGGCACCTTCACCTGCGTCACTGGCCTCTCAGGCTCGGGCAAGAGCAGCCTGGTGATCGACACGCTGCAAGCCGGCGCGGCGCGGGTGCTCAACGGCGCGCGGGTAATCGCCGGGCCGCATGACAGCATCGAGGGCCTGGAATTCTGCGACAAGGTGATCGAGATCGACCAGTCGCCGATCGGCCGCACCCCGCGCAGCAACCCCGCCACCTACACCGGCGCCTTCACCCAGATCCGTGACTGGTTCGCCGGCCTGCCCGAAAGCGGCGCGCGCGGCTACAAGCCCGGGCGGTTTTCGTTCAACGTCAAGGGCGGCCGCTGCGAAACCTGCCAGGGCGACGGCCTGATCAAGATCGAGATGCACTTCCTCCCCGACGTTTACGTGACGTGCGAGGAATGCGGCGGCAAACGCTACAACCGCGAAACGCTCGAAGTGAAGTTCAAGGGCCACTCCATCGCCGACGTGCTCGACATGACGATCGAGGACGCGGAGGAGTTCTTCAAGGCCGTCCCCCCGATCCGCGACAAGATGCACATGTTCAATGAGGTCGGGCTGGGCTACGTCAAGGTCGGCCAGCAGGCGACCACGCTGTCGGGCGGCGAGGCGCAGCGGGTCAAGCTCGCCAAGGAGCTCAGCCGCCGCAGCACCGGGCAGACGCTGTATATCCTCGACGAACCGACCACCGGGCTGCACTTCGAAGACGTGCGCAAGCTGCTCGAAGTGCTGCAGCGGCTGGTCGATCAGGGCAATTCGGTGGTGGTGATCGAACACAACCTCGATGTGATCAAGACCGCCGACTGGATCCTTGACCTTGGACCTGAGGGCGGCGTGCGCGGCGGCGAGATTGTGGCGGATGGGACGCCCGAGCAAGTGGCGGCCAATCCGCGCTCGTTCACCGGCGGCTATCTCAAGGCCTTGCTCGCGCGCTAATTCCTCCCCGGACCGGGGGACTCGCAGAGGGCGCGTAAGCGCCAGCGGGACCATGCCCTTGCATGGTGGAGGGGTATATTAAAGCGCTGCCGGAGCGTTAGGAGTCATCGGCTAGCTCGTCGATGCACACTTAGTAGCGACGGACTATGATTGTGGCTGACGATTGACCAAGATATTTTTCATAGCCCCAACCATGTTTGAACGAGAATAAGGGTTCTGGAGGCGCATCCAATCGGCCCATTTGGGCAGGAAGCGATCCAAAATTTCGACGCGACCCACATGACTTTGAAGATCATTGGTGCTTCTGTTCAAGGTATCAAAACGGGAAAGTTCTGGATCAAGATCAAGCGCGCCGCTCCGGCCTTTTTGCCGATCTCTATTCCGCTTCCGCTCCCTTTCAAACCAAATCAAATAGTCGCGCATTAGGCTATGGTAATCTGAATTAATTCCTCTAATAAACCAATAGTATACAGGAAATAAACCCGCTGAAGCAAACAGTGGGTCTTTGGGGATAAACACGTCCGTCATATCTGCTAATGTATCGATTGTTCGGCGCGTGGCGAGTTCCAGTTTGTCCCTGTTCACGTCTTCTCTTGCGAAGGCATCCAGATCGACTTTCTTTGTCGCCATTGGTCGCTGGGCATACTCGAACAACAAGATTTTAGCTGCTGCGTTCAGATCGCCCGCACGTGAAATACCAAACTTGATGTTTTCTTGAAAAAATTCGTGCGTAGCCAAGGTTCGTATTACCTCCGGCACCGGACCGACAATAGCATTTCGAACCTCGGCACCGGTGAGAGGCTTCGATTTATTCAGCCGCACGAAAATTTCGTGGATGTCCGACTCGTCTTCTGCAAAAACGCTCATTATATCCAATGAGGCATTCTCAAAATCATCAGCGATGCTCGGGTGATTGGCTTGTAAGTCTTTTAGGCTCAGGCCACCTAAATCAAGGTCCGGTGTCTTTCTGTATTTAAAGTCATCATTTAAGACGAGCTTGTTATCAAAGAAATCAAAAACAGCTTCTAACCGCTGTTTCCCATCAATGATAGCGTATGGAAGCTTTGAGGAATTAAGGTTAGATTGTCCAAACTGAAAATCTGCCAAATATAATTTAGGGACGTCAAAGCCATTTATAATTGTATCAACCAAATAAGCTTTGTCCCGGAGGGACCAAAGTCGCCCTCGTCGTTGGTAAGCAGGTTCAAAATCTATCGAACTTCGGTTTTTTGACCACCACACTAAGGTCATTGGCTTATGAGGTGAAATGCGTAGAATTTTCATCGTCAAAATCCGAATGAGCGGCGCAATTCCAACGAAAGGCCTGTTAGATCTGGATAAACCGTAGAATCGGAAATTCCCTTTCTGAAAAGAGAATTTGAGACAGAGTCGATGTGGTCTTTCGGGATTGTAACTTTTTCTAAAACTCCCGCATCAAATGCCACAATCGAGTTAAATTGTCGCTCCATCGGCTGCGTGCTCTTTCCGAATAATGCAAACATCCCTCGCTGGGCCACGATTCTTGGACTATTGTGTGTTCCGTAAATCATGATTGGGATATTTTTCGCTCTCCAAGATCTACACTCGGGCTATATGATTTCACCTGCTCTCGTCCTGCGTCCAGAACACCCCCTGCAAATGAGATGTCACTGAGAGCGCCAGCGTTCCATTTTGCAGGGTCGAGCATCCAAAATGCGCAATCTCGCACAGGTTTTCCCGACTTGCTTCTCTCGCAAGTGGTCAAACAAAAGTATAGGGCCACAAACGGACTTTCGGTCCAATCAAGTAATCGAGTCGGAATTCCATAATGCTGCATGAAAAACATTCGATCCCATTCACTCGAGAAATTTTGCGGGACGAATGGGGGGGATCTCTGACCGAATACTAACGCTATTTTTTTCTCGAGTGCGTGGAGTTCTTCGGGAATTATCCCCTTGCGTCAGGTTGAAAGGTGTGGCATACAATATGTATGAGAACGAAAGCCCCCACCCTTCGCCAGTTTCTTGACCAGTTTCCGACCGAGGATGCTTGCCTTGAACACCTGATGCGCATTCGTTTTGGC
>JANYEY010000041.1 GCA_025359685.1 Sphingomonadaceae bacterium
CGTGAAAGGATCAAGCGAAAGACCATCGAGCATCGGCGCTTGCAACACCGCAAGCTTGCCGCCTAACATCAACCCCAAGACGAGGCCTGCACTCCGCTAATCTACGCCGCACTTTGCGCCAAATGTTCTGACGACGGACAATCATGAACGCTGCCAGTGCGCGACTACTCGCATCATATCAAATCCTCAGTATTTGCTGATGGACCTCAAACCTGCAGCAGGTTAGCCCTCCGCCCTTCTGACATTCAAGGAGCTCGCACATGACCACCAACGATCTCGTAGACGCGGTCGCCACCCAGACCGGTGCCAGCTAAGCTGATGCCAAGAAGCTGGTCGACAGCGTATTCAAAGCGATTGCGGAGGCCGCGGCCAAGGGCGACGAGGTCGCAATCAACGGGTTCGGCAAGTTCAAGGTCAAGGCCTCGCCCGCACGCGATGGCCGCAACCCATCGACCGGTGAGACCATCAAGATCAAGGCCAGCAAGAAACTCACCTTCGCAGCCGCCAAGGCGATCAAGGACAAGCTCAACGGCTGACCTGCACGGCTGGGGCGCCGGGTGACCCGGCGCCCCCCCGCAGCGCTTGTTGCTTCCAGTTTCCCTCCTCGCAGAGATCGAGCAGCCGTACGGTGTTCATGCCCACCGGCTGCTTCCCAGCAAGGATATCCTCGACCAACGCCGGCGCGAGAAACGCCAGCCGCAGAACTCGCGTCGCATAGGACGAGGTAATCCCCTCGCGCGCCGCCAGCGTGCCGATCGTAATCCGCTCTGACCGCAGCGCCGCCCAGTAACGCCGCGCCTGGACGACCAGCCTGACCAGGCTTTCGCTTGGCGTCGCAGCGACCGCAGCGCCGCTGCCATCGATCAGCCGCAGCACCGCGCCCGAGCGGCGCAGGCGGACATTGGCTGCGAAGTCCACGGCTTTCGGATCATCGGGCCCGTGAGGAAGTCCCAGCGCTTCCGCTACCGCGGCAGCATTGACCGTGATCACCACGCTGTGATCGCCCACGCTCACGCGCTCTAGAAGCAGCATGATGTCCTCGTGGCGCCCGGCGCGGATCGTGGCGGCAAGCTGCAGCCCCCGCTCGCTCAGCCGCTGCCAGTTGTCGGGCGAACATGACGGACTAACCGCCAGCCCCATGGCCAGGCCGTCAGCGCAGCACGTTGCAAGATGATCGATCACCAGTTGCTCGATCGCCAGCGCCGGGATGCGCATGCCTGTCTCTGCATCGCCGTGGTGCTTCGCCTCGCTGACGTAGTAGTGGTAGCGCCGCGCTCCCTTGTTGGTGTGCACCGCGATCAGCTTCTGCCCGCCTTCATCCACCAGCTTGTCCGCAAGCAGCGCCTTCCTCGCGCTGCGGGTGCGGTGCGTACCCTGGACATGCGCGGTGAGCTGCGCCTGCACCGCGTCCCACTTGCCCCGGTCCAGCAGCGCCGGGTGCTGGCCGGGATAGACCTTGTCGCCATGCACGATCTCGCCGACGTAAACGGGGTTGCGCAAGATCGAATAGAGCTGCCCGCGCGAGAACAGTGCCCCGCCGAAGGTCTTGCCATTGCCGGTCTGGCGGACCGGAGTCAGGATGCTTTCGGCCGCGAGCCAGTCGGCCAGCGCGCGGACCGTGCCAAGCTCGCGGTAGCGGGCGTGGATCAGGCGGATGAGTTTGGCCTGCTCCTCGTCGATCGCCAGTGTCCGGCCGTTGGGCACGTACCCCAGCGGCGGGGTCCCGCCCATCCACATGCCCTTGGCCTTGGAGGCGGCGATCTTGTCGCGGATCCGCTCGGCGGTGACCTCGCGCTCGAACTGGGCGAAGGAGAGCAGCATGTTGAGCGTGAGCCGTCCCATCGAGGTGGTGGTGTTGAACGACTGGGTTACGGAGACGAACGAGATACCGGCAGCATCGAACCGCTCGACCAGCTTGGCAAAGTCGAGCAGCGACCGGGTCAGCCGGTCGACCTTGTAGACCACCACGATATCGACGGTGCCGGCAGCAATATCGGCGAGCAGCCGCTGCAGCCCGGGCCGCGCCAGCGTGCCGCCCGAGATTCCGCCATCATCGTAGCGTGCACTGCTCTCGCTCCAGCCTTCGCTCGCCTGGCTGCGGATATAGGCGCTGCAGGCCTCGCGCTGGGCGTCGAGGCTGTTGAAGTCCTGCTCGAGCCCCTCCTCGCTCGACTTGCGGGTATAGATCGCGCAGCGCACGGCTTTAGCCGGATCGGGCTTCATGCCGCGAGCTTCCGCTTGAGACCGAAGAACGCCGGCCCCGACCAGTGGGTGCCGGTGATAGCCTTTGCGACCTGGCTCAATGAACGATATTCACGCTCCTCCCAGCGGATCACCTTGTCTGCGCCGATGGTGACGACATGCGCCTTGCCCTGCCATTCGCGCACCAGCCGGGTGCCGGGACTTGCAACCGCTGAGCGGGTCTTTCCTGCGCCCAGCTGGTCGAGCTTCTGCTGGGTGGCGCGTGACAGGCCGCCGAGTGCGTCGGCCTGCAATTCCCACGCGAGCGCGAGCCGAAGGAGCCTAGGCGAGATGCGCGGTGCGATCTCGCCGGTCAGGCGCTGCCATGCCCCTCGAAGCTCGCTGGAGGACATGTCCTCCAGCGCCGCCAGCTTTGTTTCGAGTTCCATCAGCCGGCCTTGACGCCGCCCTGCGCATGGAGCGCGATGCGGTAGCAGGTTTCCTCGCCGCGCTTGCTGCGCTCGATTGTATGGCCCTTCTTGCGCAGCCCGGTGAGCGCGGCGCGGGTGGTGTGCGGGAGCCAACTGGTGGCGGCGATCAGCTCGGCCAAGGTCGCGCCTTCCTCGCGCTTGAGCAGGGCGATGACGGCCGCGGTCTTGCTGGTGGTTACGTGTTTGGGTGCTCGCGGGCGGGTCGTAGAAGTGGCCGCTGAGGGCGGTGCGGCTGCTTCGCCATCGTTCGGTGCGGGTCGGGCCATGCGACGCTGGGCCTTATTCGGCTTGGCCGTGGCTACAGTTGCGGGGGCTTTTGCGGCGGTGGCTGCGGTGTCGGTGGTGGTGTTCATGGGTAATGCTCCGGTGCGGAGCAGCGCCTCTCGCTGCTCCGCACCGGGCATAGCCCCGGACGAGGCTATCGTCGGGGCAGGCGGCGACCGCTCAGGCGTCGCGGCGACTCTGGTCGCGGGTCAGCTGTTCGCTCTGGTTAGCGGCGAAGTCGAATGGTTTGTCTGGCCTTCGATGCCAAAACGGTATTGCATCGGGTGTTGTGCAACCTGTTCGCGCCAGACCCCATTACCTATGGCAAAGGTGTAACCGAGTACCTCCGACATTGCATCGGACGATAGGAAAACTGCGATGGATGGAGCGCTCCAATTGACAGCTATTAGCCGGGTCGCCTCGCTGGAGGCGCTCGACACCAGGCTGCGCTGGTACTGTCAATCTAACCAGCATTTGGTTCGTGGCCGAGATTTTTGCCTCGCAACGTGGAGGTAGCTTTACCAATTTATCGATACGGTCTGAGAACAAAGCGGGTCAGAAAGCAGATTGAGAACCCGCCTCAGGGGCGGCTAACCAATTTGGCGAACGGCGGTGCATTTGCTTTGACAGTGCCATGGCAATTTATAGTCCGAGCTTTTCCGCCAACCCGCCGCAGAAATGTCTCGAGAATGTCCGGAATACGTCGGTTTGATCGGCGGTATTGAAACCGTGCACCGCGCCTGGATAGCTGTGCAGTTCGACTCCGACGCTGGCGGCAGCCAGCCGCCGCGCATATTCGAGCGATTCGTCAAAAAACAGGTCGAGCGAGCCGACCGCCAGCCAGGTCGGGGGCAGTCCGGCCAGGTCGGACGCGAGCGCGGGGGAGAACCACGCAGCCCGGGCGTCATCGACTTCATAAGCGCCGCAGAGCGCATCCCAGCCGAAGCGGTTATGCTCACGCGTCCAGATGAATTCGCCGGTGACGACGTTGCTGTAGGGATCGTCCGGCCCGCCAGTGCGGTGATCGAGCATCGGGCAGGTCAGGAACTGGGCCACGGCCATCGGCCCGCCCCTGTCGCGCGTCATGATAGCAAGCGCGGCAGCCAGTCCGCCCCCTGCACTCTCGCCCGAAATCGCGATGCGATCCCGCGAAATGCCAAGTCGGTTCGCTTGATGGAACAGCCATGCGAGCGCGGTAAAGCAGTCCTCCTGTGGACCGGGGAAAGGGGTTTCGGGAGCGAGCCGGTAGTCGACCGACGCCACCATGATCCCCATCGCAAACGCCAGCGGCGCTGTACCGTAGATCGTCAGTTCGGGCCGTCCGGCAATCATGCCGCCGCCGTGGATGTGGAGTATCGCGGCACCCGACCGATTCTCACCTGGATCATAAACCAGCACTGGAACATCGGGGCTGCCGGGTTGCGGGATCAGAAACTGCACCGGTGTCACTGCAGGTCGGGGCAGGCCTGCAAAGCGCGCCGCCATTGCCGCTCGCCGTTCGCTGAGGTTGACATGGGTGATTGGTGGAGAAAGTGCTGGATCGATCAGCGCCAGCAATTGGGGATCGACCAGATGGCGCGTGGTCAAGGCAAACGCTCGGTTGCGTAAGGCCCAACCAAGCGCCCGTGCAGCACCGCTGGTTCATCGCGCAGGTTGAAGCCCCAGCTTGAGCGATCGCCCTGACGATAGACCAGCGCGTGATCACCCCAACCTAGCTCGAAACGGCACGGTTTGGCTGATTCGCGCAGCAGCCGCGCGAACAGCGCGGCGCGCTCGCGAGGCAGTTCCGCCAGAGTATCGCTGGTCATCAGGACTCCGCCCGCCGCCGCGCCTAGCCGCGCGAGCGAATCGATCTGCACATCGTTGAGGTCATGAAAATTGGCGCGCAGCAGGATGCAGTCGGGATCCGCCTGCCACAGCACGCCATTCGCATGGTTCCGCGTCGCAAGATCGCGCAGCAGGCTTTCGGCGGAATATTCACCGTGCCAGGTTACCCCGATGTCGCGGCCGATGCGGACCGCATCGACATAGCCGACCGAGGCCCATAGCGGACAACCGCAACCGAGCCACAATGCCTCGCCTATGTTTTCGCGGATGATTGCCGCCATGCGTCGCCAGACCGCGATCCGCGACAGGCCGTTATCATGCCAGACGGCGCGATCGGGGCCGTACTCGCTGCCGAACAGCATGAAATCGGTCTTGAAATATCCCGCGCCCCAATCCTGCGTCCAGATGCGGAAGACCTCGCCGATATAGGCTGCGGCTTGCGGGTGAGTCACATCGAGGATGTAATATTCCTCGCTGCGCTTGTGCCAGCGGAATTCGCCATAAAAGTGCATCTGGACCAGCGGTCCGCCCGCTATATCCTGCACGACCCAGTCGGGATGCGCCGCGTACAGCTTGCTGCGATTGCCGACCATGAACGGCGCGATCCACAGACCGGGAGTGAAACCTGCGGCGGCGATATCGGCCAGCAGCGGTTGCATACCGAGCGGAAATTGTGGTCGGGTGTCTAACCAGTCACCCATTTCGGGCGTGAACCCGTCATCGATCTGGAACACGTCAAGCGGGACATCGTGACTGTCACGGAACGCGGTACAACTCGCCAGTTCGGCTCGGAGGACGGCTTCATCGATCATCGCATAGTGATTGTACCAGGAACACCAACCTGTGATCCGTCGATCCGGAGTGCGCGGTATCATGGGCGATTCACCGGCAACGATCTGCGACCAATGTCGCAGCGCTGCTTCAACGTCATCGTTTTCGAACAGCACCAGCGGCTCACCTTCGGTCGCGCCGGTGCGGTCGAGCAGCGTCTCGACGTCGATGGTCATGGTTTCAGCAGTGCCGCCAAAGCGGAATTGCGACTGGAAACGATCGTGGCGGGTAAAACCCAGCACAAGTGCGCCCCCGCCCTCGGCGAGCAGCGCGGTCATCGCAAAGCCCAGCGTCGGCGCCTTGCCCGGCGGGCCATCGCCGGGCGACGTACCGGGCGCGACGAAGAAACTTCCGTCCCAGCTTTGATAGCCATTGCGCAGGTAACGCCGAACGCCCGTAGCCGCAGCAAAACGGATGCCGATGCTCGCCAGGGAGGCGGTGTATCCTTCCACCCGGCAGCGCAGTTTCAGCGGCTCTGCCGCTTCGATCTCGAGGATGAATGTTCCGGAATCCAGCTTCCAGCACACCCGCGATTCCGAGACCTCAGACGGCTGGCAGGCCGGTTCCGACCCGTCGATCAAGGGTACCAGTCCGGCGAGCGAGATGCCAGGCCATGAAAAGGTCAGCGACTGGGGATCAAACATCGCCCAGCCTCACTTCGCGGCGCTCGTTCGCCGATTGCACTGCCGCCAGCGCGAGGCGCAGCGACCCGACACCTTCGGACAGCGGGGCATAGGGTGAGCTACCACTGCGGATTGCGCGGGCAAGATCGTCCAGCTGCGCGACGAAGGGATCGGTATTGCCCGCAATCGTCTCGTTGTTGCCAGAGCCATCGGTACGGGTCAGCACCGCATCGTTCCAGCCAGTGAACCGCCCGGTCACCCGTTCTGCATAGACCGCCCAGTCCTTGTGCCAAAGCCCGGGCACTGCAATGTTCGAGGCGTTGAGCGTGGCAATCCGGCCATCGTCCCAGCCGAACACGATCACCGAGACGTCTTCGACATCATAACGCGGCGTCGCCTGGTGAAACAGGTTCGCCATACGCGCGTAAACGCTATCGGGTTCGCCCATCAGATGGCGGATCAGGTCGATCTGGTGGATGACCTGCTCGACGATCTGGCCGCCGGATTTGGCCCGCTCGCGCCACCACGGGGCGTGGAGCGCATTGCAGTGATAGGTCCCCGCGTAAAGCCCGATTGTGCCGGTATCAGCGGCTCGCCAGCGTCGCAGCGCGTCGCCGTGGCGATACATGAAACCGATCGCCGCACTGACCCCGCTCGCGGCAACGGCGTCCGACATCGCTGTTGCCGTCTGAAGATCGAGTGCGATCGGCTTTTCAACCAGCAGATTCACACCGCGCGAGGCAAGTTGCTCCACTTCGCCGCAGCGTCCAAACGGGGGAATGGTGACAATCACCAGATCGACGCCCGCATCCACCATTGCATCGATATCGGTGAAGGCTCGACCGCCGTGTTGCGCGGCGAAGGCCTCGGTGCGCGCCGGGTCGCGGCCGCAACAGGCCACCAGCGCCATTTTCTCACCCAGCGCCGCCACTGCATCAGCGTGGCGCACGGCGATACTGCCGCAGCCCAATATGCCGACGCGTAAGCTGGTCACGCCCCGAACTCGAGCATCGTCTGCATCATACCCGCCTCACCCGCTTCGAGCCGCGCGAACAGTGCCGGGGCGTCCGCGAAAGCAGCGGTGTGGGTAATTAGCGGCAGCAGGTCGAGCGTCCCCGCCTGTTGCAGTTCCACCGCAGCTCTCCACAAGCGCGGCTTCGACCAGCGATGGCTGGCTGCCGGAGCGACCCCGGAAATTTGCGAGCTAATCAACTCGATCCTGTTGTGGTGGAATTCGTCGCCCAGCCGTAATCCTGCAACTTCGCCCTGATAGAAGCCCATCGCCACCACCCGGCTGGCATAGGCGACGCTGCGAATCGCGTCCGACAATGCAGGCGCTGCGCCGGATACTTCGATGCAGATATCAGCGCCCTTGCCGCCGGTTAATTCCTTGATCGTCTCCGCAGCGACGGGGGCGACGACATGATGCGCCCCAAGTTTCAATGCAACAGCACGGCGGTCTGGATCTGGATCGACTGCGATTACACTTGCGCCAGAAGCCCGCGCAGCCTGCGCGACAATTTGCCCCGGTACGCCCAGCCCGAACACCGCGACGGTATCGCCTAGCCGGATCTGGGCATCGTGCACCCCGTTAAGTGCAACCGCGCCAATGTGGCTGAATATGCCAATGCGCGGATCGGCTCCGGGGGGCATCGCGCGGCTGCGCGCATATTCGGCCGATACCACGGCGTGCGTGCGGTGGTTCCAGGTTCCGAACACGTGGCTGCCGAGCGGCACGTCGACCACGCCAGAGCCAAGCTCGACCACTTCGCCCACTTCCTCATAGCCCAGCGTGCGCACCGGATATGGCCAGCTTGGCGCTTCGCCCGGAACGAACAATCGCCGCGCTTCGTCAAACCGGCGGTCCATGAACGGACTGGTACCGCGGTATTGGGTCAGCTCGGTTCCGGTGCTGATGCCGGAAAACAGCGTCCGCACCCGCACTTCGCCGAGGCCGAGCGGCGCGTCGGGCACCTCCTCGAAGGCGAGCTGGCGAGGAGCAGTGAGGATGAGGTCGCGGCTCATGCGTGCGCCTGCGCCGCATTGGCAGCCACCGCGCGTGCGATACTGCCGCGCATCGCCAGGATGATAACCACCGCGAGCAGATAAAAGCTGGCGAGCGAGGCCATCCCTGCGGCCATGCCATAGCTCTCCGATGCCTTGGCGACGATGAACGGCGTCACTCCCGCACCAAAGAACCCGATCATGGTCATCGCCCCCACCGCAGTGGCGCGTGCGTGGGCCGGTACCACGTCGTGCATCGCGGCATAGATGCAGCCATCGAAGATGCCTTTGCCAAAGCTGGTCAGCACCAGCACCGTGCCGACCCCGGCGGCGGTGGTCATCGCGGTCAACGGCAGCAGCAGCAGCGCCGCGAGCGTCAGTCCGATAGTAAGAGTATAGAACCGCCCAATCGGCGCGCGCCGGGCGATCGTATCGGCCAGCCAGCCACCGAACGGCACAGTCAGAAAGCCCGCGATGTTGATCGTTGCAGAGCCGACCAACGCCGACCCGGCCAGATCGAGCCCGAGCTTGTCGTGGACATAAGTCGGCGCCCACACCGTCACCCCGGTCGATGCTCCGTTGGCGAGAAAGAACACCGCGCACAGCATCAGCGCGGGGGGAATTCCGAACAGCACGCCAAGCGGCTCGGCCTGCGCCTGCTTGACGCTTTCGGCCGGCGAGTCCCGCAGAAACGCCCAGAGCACGGCGGCATGGATCACTCCAACCACGGCAAACACGAAAAACGGGGTGTGCCAGCTGATCTTGTCCGCAAGGAAACCGGCGAACAACCCGCCCAAACCGGCGCCAGCGAAAACCCCGGTCTGGTGCAACGACAGCGCGCGGCCGCGCCACTTCGGCAGGTGCCAGTCGCTGATCAGCGCGGTGGCGGTGGGGTAATATGTCGCCTCCCCCACCGCGACCAGCGCGCGAAAGCCAAGGAGCATGGCAAAGCCGGTCGACAGCCCGGTCAGCCCGGTCGCCATCGACCAGAAAACGAGGCCGTACATGATGATCCGCGAGCGGCGGATCGAATCCCCGGCCCGGCCGAACAGAAATGCCGCGACCGCGTAAATCCAGAAGAACAGCGAATTCACCAGCGCGAGCTGGGTGTTTGTCAGCCCGAATTCGTCGCGAATGCTGGGCATAACGGTGACAATAATGTTGCGATCCGCCGCATTAAGAAACGCAACCAACCAGAGCAGCCCGATCAGGATCCACGGATAGTCCTTGCTCCGAAGTGCGGTCATGCCCCTGCTCCCCTCACCATTGCTTCAGCTGTGCAAGCTGCTCTGCCCGCCGTGCGGTCCGGTCTTGCTCCTTCGAGATCACCGCGACCAGATCGCGCGCGGTGCTGAGGAAACTGGTTTCCTCGTCCGGACTGACTTCGCGGAAGAAATCGCGGTTGGCTTGCTCCGACTGGGCGATCCAGTCGGGCGGAATTGCTGCGGCGCCGTTCAGCGCGCCGGCCAGCCCGCCGATCACCGTGCCGATCGTGTCGGCATCCCGGCCTGCTGCCGCTGCCGCCGGGATTGCCTCGGCCGGATCGCCGCCGGTAAGTTCGAACAGGCCGGCAACCAGCGGGAGCACTTCACGGCTGGTTGGGCTGGCGGTCGTTTCTGCGTCCCACTTCCAGTCACGTGGGCGGGGAAAAGAGCGATCGAGGTAGCGCAGATAAAACTGCTCGATGAAGCTATCGATACTGCCCGTTGCTGCCGCAAGATCGCGGGCGATGCCCAGCAATCGCTTCGTTTCGAAACTGCCATGCTCAAGCATCGTGTCGAGCACGGCTGCAACGCTGGCATCGGGCAGCAAGGCAACCGCGATCCCTGCAGCGACCACCCCGGCGGCGTCCCGCTCAAGCCCGTCCTGGTGGATCGCCGAGACGTTGACCGCGTCTTGATAGGCCTGGCGAGGATCGCCGATGTTGACGATGCCGATCGGTGCGACCGCCATGATCGCGGCGTCGGCGGCGGGCTGCCCGCGGCCGGTGTCCCACGGGTTCATCCCCAACTTAAGCTTCTGGAGGACGATGCCTTCGGTGAAAAACAACCGGGCCGGGTTGAGCTTGTCGAGCCACACTTCGGCGTAGTCGTCGGGGGTAATCCGGCCGCCGCGCGCGACGATGGCGAGGCACATGTAGTGCCGCAGCGTAGTATCGTCGGTGATCTGGCCGGGCTGTCCATCGCGCTTGCGCGCCGGTTGCGGAAGAAACCGCGCGACCCGCCCAAACGTTTCGCGGATGTCGAGATAGTGCCAATCCTCGGTCGGAGCTGCCATGGCATCGCCGATCGCGCCGCCCATCAGGCAACCGTAAATCCGGTCGAGCAGTTCACCCATCGTTATTGCGCTCCGGTCCGGCGACGAGGATCGCGCGGAAATCGTTGACGTTGGTCAGCGTCGGCCCGGTCACCACCAGATCGCCGAGCGCCGCGAAAAAGTTGTAGGCGTTGTTCTGCGCCAAGCTGGTCGCGGGATCGAGCCCGAGCGCTGTGGCGCGCGCCAGAGTATCGGGTGTGACAATCGCGCCCGCTGCGTCCTCGGTTCCATCGATTCCGTCGGTGTCGCAGGCCAGCGCATGGATCCCGGGTTCGCCGTCGAGCGCAATCGCCAGGCCGAGCAGGTATTCGAGATTGCGCCCGCCGCGCCCGACCTTGTTGGTGACGGTGACGGTGGTCTCACCGCCCGAAATAATCATCCGCCGCCGTCCGTCCTTGCCCAGACGCCGCGCCAGTGCGGCATGGCTTGCGCCAAGATGACGTGCTTCGGCCTGAAGTTGGTCGCCGAGGTCGCTCACCTGGTAGCCCAGCGCTTCGGCGTGCGCGCGCGCGGCGCTGAGTGCATCGCGGGCCCGGGCGACGATGACGGTTTCGCCCCCGGCAATGCCAAGGCTGTCGGGCGAGGGCGTTTCGTTCGCCGGATCGATCAGCGCCATGGTGATCGCGGGTGGTGCCGCGATGCCGTATTTGGCGACGATATCGCGCGCTTCAGCAAGGCTTGTCGCGTCGGCGACGGTCGGGCCCGAGGAGACGAACGAGGGATCGTCGCCCGGGATGTCCGATATGATCCAGGTCCGCACTTGCGCGGCGCCGGCAGCCACGGCCAGCCGCCCGCCCTTGATCCGGCTGAGATGCTTGCGCACACAATTGATCTCTTCGATCGTCGCGCCCGATTGCAATAGCGCGCGGGTGATCGTCTGCTTGTCTTCAAGCGTCACTCCGGCAGCGGGCGCAGCGAGTAATGCTGACCCACCGCCAGACAACAACACCAGCAGGGTATCCCCTGCCTCAAGCCCGTTTGCGATAGCCAGCGCGCGTTCGGCCGCAGCCACGCTCGAGGCATCTGGATAAGGATGCCCCGCCTCGATGATTTCGATCTGCGGCCAGTCTGGCTGATCGGCCAGAAGGTGCCCGTGCCGAGTGACCACAAGTCCTTCGATCGGAGTTCCGGCTCGCTCGCGCGCGACCCGCATCATGTCGGCCGCTGCCTTGCCCACCGCCACCACCACCGTGCGGCCG